>NZ_KV791983.1:0-60224 GCF_001808035.1 Proteus sp. HMSC14B05
GCCAAGCATTAAATAAGACGAGAAAGCCAACCCATTGGGTTGGCTTTTTTGCGTTTAGAAGATCGTATTTTACCTTGAGTGATGCTAACACTTTTTTATAGTTAAGTATCAATTTCAATAAGAGAGCAACTAAGTAATATTTTTACTCCATCTAGTAAACTGCTCTATACCAAGAGCCATTAATATATGGCAGAACCATGCACTATAGTTTTCAGGATGTTTTTCTACATCATGATAAAGCTCGTTTAATGAAATCCAACGATGATCCATAACTTCATCGGGATGACACTGCGGTATTTTATCACTAAAGCCTAAAAAAAGATGATCAAACTCATGCTCAATAAGATCATCCGTGACTTTCTCATTATATAAAATCGTACCAATAGGTTGCATATCACACTGCATACCTAATTCTTCATTTAAACGCCGATGTATTGCTTGTGATAGAGGTTCATTGGGTAAAGGATGGCTACAACAAGTATTCGCCCATAGGCCACCAGAGTGATATTTAGTCAGTGCTCGTTGCTGGATCAACATTTGTTGCTTAGAATTGAAAATAAATAATGAAAAGGCTCTATGTAAGGCACCAGTAATATGTGCCTCCAGCTTGGGCATGGTTCCTAGCTCATTGTCATTTTTATCAACGAGGATCACGGCGTCTTTCACAAAAATCACCTTGGTAAAAATAAAAGAGAGTTATAACGCGAATATACCATGCATGTATATCAAATAATGGTTAATTGTGTTGTTCCTTTAATGGTATTAGTGGGTAACGCTACTGATAACATCATAATATAGTTGTTTAGTTTTCTAGGTTTAATTGAAGTTTTAAGGGAAATTATCTTCTTTACGATAAGCTATCTTGCCATTCTATAAAATTTATTATTTTATTAACATGTTGTTTTCTTTAAACTAAATAGAATATATTGATAATATCTATTACAGAGTTTACTAGATTCGAATTCTGATGAGGGGTAAGATAAATGTTAATTCTGCTACTTACTGTAGCAAAATCTAAATAAAGGAATTTAGTTATGTCTTCTATATTACCTCGCTCTGTAACATCCCCTAAAAAATTCTTTATTGGTAGTCAATTACTTGCTTCTGTTGGTAATTATATGAAAGATTTCGGAGATAATGCTTTTATTATCAGCGATGAATTTTTCCTAGAAAAAGTAAATAAAGAAGCTTTGTCGTCAATTAAAGAAAATGGGCTATCTGGTTTCGTTGAAAAATTTAATTACGAATGTACAGAAGCTGAAGTGGATCGCTTGGGTAAGATTGTTGTTGAAAATAAAGCGAATGTTATTATCGGTATCGGTGGTGGTAAAACATTAGACGTATCTAAAGCGGTTGCTTATTATCATCACCTCCCTGTTATTTTATTCCCAACGATTGCTTCTACAGATGCGCCTTGTACGGCCCTTTCTGTTCTTTATAAAGAAAATGGTGAATTTGATAAATACTTATTCTTACCTCAAAACCCTGATATGGTGATTGCGGATACCGCGATTATTGCTTCTGCACCACAACGCTTCTTCTCTGCAGGTGTCGGTGATGCTTTAGCCACTTATTTTGAAGCACGTGCTTGCTATCAAGCTGATGGACTTAATTTAGTTAATCAACGTCCATCACGTACAGGTTTAGGTTTAGCACAATTGTGTTTTGAAATATTGAGTGAAAATATTGATAAAGCAATGGATGCTGTGCGCCATAAAATTACCACACAAGCTTTAGAGCAAACTATTGAAGCGACTATTTATTTAAGTGGTGTGGGGGCTGAAGCAGGTGGTTTAGCAGCCGCTCATGCGGTCAATAATGGTATGTCTGCAGTTGCTTCCTTACATCATGTGCAACATGGTGAAAAAGTGGTATTTGGATTATTAACACAATTAGTGTTAGAAAATGCGCCACAAGAAGAAATTGATGAAGTTATTCGTATTATCAAAGCGGCTGAATTGCCATTAACGCTTGAAGATATGGGAATGAAAGAGTTTATTGAAAGTGAATGGCGTAATGTAGCGAAAATTGCTTGTGCAGAAGGTGATACCATGGGCAATATGCCGATGAAAGTGACTGAAGAAGATGTCTACAACGCAATGATTGCAGCGAATGCATTAGCGCATCGCTATAAATAATCTCAAGTATTTTTTTAAATATCAAACCCCAAATAAATTGAATTTGGGGTTTTATTTTAATCTAAAGTTGGGTTCATCTGTGCCAGATCAAATGGTGTAATTTGATAAACATAATAATTTAGCCAATTTGCAAAGAGTAAATGGCCATGACTACGCCAAGATACAAGAGGTTTTTTATTAGGATTATTATCGGGAAAATAATTTTCAGGTAGTTGTGGTGCTAATCCAGCTTTAACATCACGATGATATTCGTCAGCTAATGTATTGGGATCGTATTCTGGGTGACCTGTGGCAAAGACAACTCGTTTATCTTTAGATGCGAATAGGTAAGCCCCAGCTTGCTCTGATGTTGCTAATATTTCTAAATCTGTATTTTGTTGAATAAACTCAACAGGAAAACCAGCATAACGTGAATGAGGGGCAAAGAATGTTTCATCAAACCCACGAGTCAGTAACGCGAAAGGATCACATGTTGTATGACGATATACCCCAGAAATTTTTTGTTTTAAGGTATATTTAGGTAAGTCATATAAAATATTTAGGCCCGCTTGAGCGGCCCAACAAATAAAAAGTGTTGAAGTAACATGCTCTTTTGCCCATGTAATGATTTCTTTTATTTCCTCCCAATAAGCCACATCTTCAAATTCAACTAAACCTAATGGTGCTCCCGTTACAATCAAGCCATCAAAATTCTGTTCTTTAATTTGGGCAAAATCACAATAAAAAGTATCAAGATGCTCAACAGGTGTATTTTTGGGAACACGAGAATCAATACGCAATAATTGGATATCAATTTGTAATGGACTATTAGAGAGCAACCGTAGAAATTGATTTTCTGTTTCTATTTTTTTGGGCATCAGATTGAGTAACAGTACTTTTAAAGGACGAATATCTTGAATACTCGCTCTACTTGATGTCATGACAAAGACATTCTCATTGCGTAAACAACTCACTGCGGGTAGTTCGTCTGGTACTCTGATTGGCATCTCAATAACCTCTAAAAAAACATCTAGACATCTAGAAGCCTGAATTTAGCCAATTCAGATCTAAAAGTCGAGGTGTAGATGCTGTATATGAAGAATATTCATATAAGTAAATGTTATAAGCCGAGCTTTATGTGATCTTCGCATGATCTTAGTTTGTTTAATCATTCAACAAACCAAGATCACTCGAGTTATTTTTGAAATAGCCATTTTTATTCAGCCAAAAAACATTGGTGTAATCACATTGTTAAAAAATGTTTAAATAAAAATGGAATTCATTTTTGATTTTTGTAAAAACTGCATTAATCTTAATCAGGTGTGTAAAAGATTTTAGGGGAATGCAGAATGTCACAATCATTAACTACAGAAGCATTAAGCTTCACAAAACCTTTTGGAATAGCTGAAAAAGAGATATTAAATCATGATGTTGAGTCATTTTTGACTGATTTGGTCAGTCAGTTTTCAGAACGCCGTGACGCCTTATTAGCAGAAAGAGAAATTTGGAAACAAAAAGTGGATAATGGAATGCTTCCTGATTTTATTTCAGAATCAGATTCCATTATAAACTCAGAATGGAAAGTGAATCCAATTCCTAAAGACTTGCAAGATCGTCGGGTCGAAATTACAGGCCCCGTAGATCGTAAAATGGTGATCAATGCATTAAATGCTAATGTAAAAGTATTTATGGCAGATTTTGAGGATTCACTTGCCCCGACATGGGATAAGGTTATTGATGGCCAAATTAATTTACGTGATGCTGTCAAAGGAACAATTTCCTATACCAATGAGCAAGGCAAGTGCTATCAACTAAAAGCATCGCCTGCGGCGTTAATTGCTCGAGTCAGGGGATTACATTTGCCAGAGAAGCATGTGCTATGGCAGGGAAAACCTATTCCTGGGTGCTTGTTTGATTTTGCCTTATATTTTTACCATAACTATAAAACATTACAGGCAAAGGGCAGTGGGCCTTATTTTTACATTCCTAAATTACAAACTTGGCAAGAGGCAAAATGGTGGAGTGATGTTTTTCATTTCACTGAAAAACGCTTCGGTTTAGCCAGCGGAACTATTAAAGCCACAGTATTAATTGAAACTTTACCGGCGGTATTTCAAATGGAAGAGATCTTATTCCATATGAAAGAGCATATTGTGGGCCTTAATTGTGGACGTTGGGATTATATCTTTAGCTATATCAAAACGTTGAAGAATTACCCTGATCGTGTGTTACCGGATAGACAGGGTATTACTATGACTCAACCTTTCTTAAGTGCTTATTCCCGACTACTTATTCAAACTTGTCATAAACGTGGTGCATTTGCGATGGGAGGAATGTCCGCTTTTATCCCCAGTCGCTCTGCGGAGCAAAATGGTGTCATTTTACAAAAGGTATTTGAGGATAAAGAGCTTGAAGCAACTAATGGCCATGATGGTACTTGGATAGCTCACCCTGGATTAGCCGAAACGGTGTTATCTGCGTTTGATGCGGTATTAGGAGAGCGAGCAAACCAACTTGATGTACAACGTCATGAAAAGATCACCGCAGAAATGTTATTGGCCCCTTGTGAAGGTGAAAGAACAGCAACAGGAATGAGAGCGAATATCCGTGTTGCTGTGCAATATATTGAAGCGTGGATCTCAGGTAATGGTTGTGTGCCTATTTATGGGCTAATGGAAGATGCCGCCACGGCAGAGATATCTCGAACCTCTATTTGGCAATGGATCCGTCATCAAAAACCATTATCGGATGGACAGATTGTAACAAAAGCGCTTTTTCGCAACATGTTGAAAGAAGAGCTGGAGGTAATTCGCCAAGAAGTGGGTGATACCCGCTTTGAGCAAGGTCGTTTTAAAGAAGCAGCGACCTTAATGGATGACATTACTACCCAAGATGAATTAGTCGATTTTCTGACTTTACCGGGTTATCAACTTTTAAATTAAAAAAGATACGTCATAACGTATTTATAAACTGCAAATATAAAACATCATCACTACCAGATTTATAGGAGTTATTTTATGTCTATGAGTAGATCAGAGCAGATTGCCCAATTAGAAAAAGAGTGGGAACAACCTCGCTGGAAAGGGATCAAACGTCCTTATAGCGCAGAAGATGTCATTAAATTACGAGGTTCCGTTAACCCTGAACATACCTTAGCAAGACGTGGTGCGCAACGGCTTTGGTCATCATTAAATGGTAAGTCGAAGAAGGGATATGTCAATGCATTAGGTGCTTTAACAGGAGGGCAAGCATTACAGCAAGCTAAAGCGGGATTAGAAGCCATTTATCTATCTGGTTGGCAAGTGGCGGCTGATGCGAATACTGCTGCCAGTATGTACCCTGATCAATCTTTATACCCGGTGGACTCTGTACCCAATGTTGTTCAGCGTATTAATAATACGTTTAGACGAGCTGATCAAATTCAGTGGTCAAATGGTATCGGCCCTCAGCATAAAGATTATATTGATTTTTTCCTTCCTATTGTTGCTGATGCAGAAGCGGGTTTTGGTGGTGTACTTAACGCATTTGAATTAATGAAAGCAATGATTGAGGCGGGTGCAGCAGGCGTTCACTTTGAAGATCAGTTAGCCGCAGTGAAAAAATGCGGTCATATGGGCGGAAAAGTCTTAGTACCTACGCAAGAGGCTGTGCAAAAGCTGGTGGCAGCACGTTTAGCGGCAGATGTTTCGGATGTTCCTACCTTATTAGTTGCTAGAACTGATGCGGATGCGGCCGATCTCTTAACTTCAGATTGCGATCCTTACGATAGTTCATTTTTAACTGGTGAGCGTACCGCTGAAGGTTTTTTCTGTACTCATGCAGGAATTGATCAGGCCATTAGTCGAGGGCTTGCTTATGCCCCTTATGCCGATTTGGTTTGGTGTGAGACTTCCACGCCAGATCTGAAAATGGCGGCTAAATTTGCCGAAGCGATCCATGATAAATATCCCGGTAAAATGTTAGCGTATAACTGCTCTCCATCTTTTAACTGGAAAAAGAATCTTGACGATAGCACGATCGCCCATTTCCAAGATGAGCTTTCTGCGATGGGGTATAAATTCCAGTTTATCACTTTAGCGGGTATTCATAGTATGTGGTTCAATATGTTCGATTTAGCGCATGATTACGCTAAAGGTGAAGGTATGAAACACTATGTTGAAAAGGTACAAGAAAAAGAATTTGCTGCACTATCGAAAGGCTACACCTTCTCATCTCATCAACAAGAAGTGGGCACCGGCTATTTTGATAAAGTGACGACGATTATTCAAGGTGGTATGTCATCTGTTACGGCATTAACTGGCTCTACTGAAGAGCAACAATTCTAGTCCTTACTGTGATGCACTTTTGTGGTGATAATTCAGGAGCAGGATGCTCCTCTTTTTCATGAGGTCAGTTGATGACAGCTGAAGACTTAGTCGCTCAAACGATCTTACAAGGCTTTGATGCACAATATGGGCGTTTTCTTGAGATAACGTCAGGTGCTCAATATCGTTTTGAGCAAGCAGATTGGCATGGTATTCAATTGGCGATGAAAGAGCGCATCCGCTTATACGATAATCATGTTGGATTAGTTGTGGAACAACTTAGATGTATCCGACATGATATTGATAAAGAAAGTGTTTTCTTACAAAAAGTCAAAGAGCGATACACACAATTATTACCTAACTATCCCCGTTTTGAAATTGCTGAAAGTTTTTTTAATTCAGTCTATTGTCGTCTATTTCATCATCGAGAGCTTAATAAAAAAAACTTATTCGTTTTTTCATCACAACCTGCGTATCGTTTTGCGCAAGCCCCTCGCCCTTTATCAAGAACGTTTGTTATACAAAGTGATTTACCCGCATTATTGCAAGATATTTTATCGCGCCTACCTTTGCGTTTACCGTGGCAAAATAAATCGCGAGATATTCAATTTATTTGCCAAACGCTCTATGCGCAATTTAGCCATGAGGAATTACAAAATGCGGTATTTCACATTGCTAATGAGCTATTTTACCGTAATAAAGCGGCATGGATGATTGGTAAGATAGCGATAAATAATCAATTCATTCCCCTGTTATTACCTATTCATAATATTGAACAGCACTTAGTTATTGATACCTGTTTAACGACAACAGATGAAGCCAGTATTGTATTTGGCTTTGCTCGTTCTTATTTTATGGTTTATGCGCCATTTCCCGCGGCATTAGTAACATGGTTACGGGATATTCTCCCTGAAAAGTCTATTGCTGAGCTCTATATGTCGATTGGTTGTCAGAAACATGGCAAAACTGAATATTACCGTGAATACCTTGCTTTTATGAATTTTTCATCGGAACAGTTTATTGAAGCTCCGGGGGTAAAAGGAATGGTGATGCTCGTTTTCACACTGCCTACTTACGATAGAGTGTTTAAAGTGATCAAAGATAGGTTTGCGCCACAAAAAACAATGACCGCAGAGCGTGTCAAAGAGTGCTATCGCTTGGTGAAAGAACATGATCGTGTTGGGCGAATGGCGGATACGCAAGAGTTTGAGAACTTTGTTATTGATAAAAAGCGGATCAGTAACGACTTAATGGCGATCTTAGAACAGGAGATCCCCAATAAATTAGAAGATCTAGGTGATAAGTTACTGATCAGCCATCTGTATATGGAACGCCGTATGACGCCACTTAATATCTATATGGAACAGTGTGACGATAAACAGTTAAAAGCCGTGGTTGAAGATTATGGCCAAGCACTTAAAGAGTTGATTGCCGCAAATATTTTTCCTGGTGATATGTTATTTAAGAATTTTGGCGTGACACGTCATCATCGCGTTATTTTTTATGATTATGATGAAATAAGTTATATGACAGATATGAATTTCCGTGCCATTCCTCCCGCTCGCTATCTTGAAGATGAACTGGCCAGTGAGCCTTGGTATAGCGTTGCTGAAAATGATGTTTTTCCTGAAGAGTTTCGTTACTTTTTATGTTGTGATAAGCAAGTATGTCATTATTTTGAAGCTCAACATCGTGATCTTCTTTCACCTGAATACTGGCAACAACAGCAGCAAAGAATTAAACAAGGGTATATTGAAGATGTTTACGCCTATCCACAAAGTAAACGTTTTATTGATAACGATATCGGTTAATAAAACAGAGTAATAAAGATAGATAATCGAATGATATATCTATCTTTATTGGGTAATAATTAAAGCATTAAATTAATGTTGAGCGCCAGCAACAGCTTCTTTTGCTAGCTCAGTAATACGTTGATAATCCCCTGCTTTCACGGCATCACTTGGAACTAACCAAGAGCCACCGATACAAAGTACACTTTCCAGTGCAAGGTAGTTACGGTAGTTTTCAGGCGAAATACCGCCGGTTGGGCAGAAACGTACTTGTGAGAATGGTCCTGCAATTGCTTTTAATGCTTTAACGCCACCATTAGCTTCTGCTGGGAAAAACTTAAATTCATTTAAACCGTAACTCATACCGAGCATTAATTCAGAAACAGTCGAGATACCAGGGATAAGAGGAATAGAGCCTGCTACCGCAGCTTTTAATAGCGCATCGGTTAAGCCTGGGCTAATGGCAAATTGTGCACCCGCTTCTGTGACTTGGGCTAATTGTTGAGGGTTGATCACTGTCCCTGCACCAACAATGGCTTCTGGTACTTCTTTAGCAATGCGACGAATAGCTTCAATAGCGCAGTCTGTACGTAGTGTCACTTCTAAAACTTTTACGCCACCGGCGACTAACGCTTTTGCGACAGGTACAGCTTCTTCAATATGATTAATAACAATAACAGGAACAACGGGCCCTGATTTTAGTACAGACTCTGCACTTGTATTCCAATGATTCATCTTTATCTTTCCTAATCAGAAATAATGAAGAGCAAATAAATAGGCTTGCTCCTCATTAGGCAATGAAAACTTTATGTATTAAAAATCAATACAGCAAGCACCTTGTTCAGCACCTGATAAATGGCGACGTAAATTAACGAACAACTCACGACCGCAACCGCTATTGTTTGCGCTGAGATCAGGTATTTCGGTTTGGCGAGCTTCTAAGGTTTGTTCATCAACTAAGAGTGTTAATTCACCTGTTTTGCCATTAACACGAATAATGTCACCATCTTGTACTTTTGCTAATAGTCCATCGTTTACCGCCTCTGGTGTTACATGAATAGCGGCAGGAACTTTACCTGATGCACCAGAAAGACGACCATCTGTGACTAATGCCACTTTATAGCCTTTATCCATCAATACCCCTAAAGGAGGCATGAGTTTATGTAATTCTGGCATCCCATTGGCTTGGGGACCTTGATAACGCACAACGACTACACAATCTTTATTCAATTCACCGGCGCTAAATTTAGCGGCAATATCATGTTGGCTATTAAACACAACAGCTGGTGCTTCAATAATTTTATTCTCATCAGGCACCGCCGACGTTTTCATCACTGCTCGACCTAAATTACCTTCCATCACCTGTGTTCCGCCGTGTGAAGAGAATGGCGTATTGATATCGGCAATTACATCTTTATCTAAAGATTGTATTGCACCTTCACGCCAATCAAGTTTACCTTCATTTAGCCACGGCTCTAAGGTATAGCGTTCAATACCAAATCCTGCCACCGTATTGACATCGCGATGAATTAAGCCTTTTTTCAGTAATTCACGAATAATAAGAGCAAGACCACCTGCCGCTTGGAATTGATTAATATCTGCCGGACCATTAGGATAAATACGAGCAATTAATGGCACAACTTGTGATAATTGAGAAAAATCATCCCAATTAATCATAATGCCCGCCGCCCGTGCCATTGCCACTAAATGCATGGTGAGATTTGTTGAGCCACCTGTGGCTAACAGCACAATAATACCGTTAACAATCACCTTTTCGTCAACTAATTGACCAATAGGTAAATAATTCCCCGAGTTTTCTGTTAAGCGTACAATTTGTTTTGCTGCCGCTTCTGTTAATGCTTCACGTAATGGAGTATCTGGATGAACAAAAGAGGAGCCAGGTAAATGTAAGCCCATTGCTTCCATCACCATTTGATTTGAGTTTGCTGTACCATAAAACGTACAAGTTCCCATACTATGGTAAGAGGCTGCTTCAGCTTCTAATAAAGCATTACGATCGACCTTGCCTTCTGCATACAGTTGTCGAATACGCACCTTTTCTTTATTGGGCAAACCACTGGTCATTGGACCTGCAGGGACAAAAATTGCAGGCAGATGACCGAATGACAGTGCTGCCATAGTAAGCCCTGGAACGATTTTATCGCAGATCCCTAAATAAAGGGCGCCATCAAACATATTATGAGATAACCCTACAGCTGCAGACATGGCAATAACATCGCGACTTAGCAGTGATAGCTCCATTCCATCTTGCCCTTGTGTCACACCATCACACATCGCAGGCACACCACCAGCGACTTGACCTACAGCGCCAACAGTATGCAATGCCGCTTTAATTTTTTGTGGATAATCTTCATAAGGTTTATGAGCGGATAACATATCGTTATACGCAGTAATGATGGCGATATCATTATGAACCATATTCTTAAGTAAATTTTTATCTTCACTTTGACAGGCGGCAAAACCATGAGCCAAATTACCGCAAGCTAACTGGGCACGGTGTACGGTTTGGCTTTTAGCAGCTTCAATTTTTTTCAGATAAGCGCGACGAGTTATTTGTGAGCGAGCAACAATACGTTCAGTCACTTGTTGTACGGTTTCGTTTAATGCGGCGAAGTTGTTCTGAAACTGGTCATGATTTTTCGGGTTCATAATAGTGCTTCCTTTATTCACACAGGGTGACGGCATTACTTATTGCTATAAGAAAAAATATAAGCGCTTAGCAATAGCTTGTTACCGGTAACATTGTTACGGGTAACAAGCTCAGTTGCAATACTCTTAAACCAAGCTTAAACAACATCTGTGATCGATATCAATTTTTTAAGATGATAAGTAACAGTTTTTTAATATTTAACGGCTAAAAATGAAAAAAAACGATTTTTGCATAAGCTGAATCGTTTTATTTAAGGAGAAGCCTTCCTAATTTGTACATAAATAAATAGAAAGGCCTAGCTGGGTTAACTTTTTACACCACCATATTCACGGCTGATCTGCTTAGCCGCTTTTATCACCAGTGCACCTAATTCCGTAATGCGTGAATCTGTCATTCTAGATACGGGGCCAGAGAGTGAAATAGCGGCAAAAGGCTGGTGGTGTTCATCATAGATACAAGCGCCAATACAACGCAAACCTAATGCATGCTCTTCATCATCAAAAGAGAAGCCTTGTTTACGAGCTTGTTCTAAATTCTCTTTTAATGCGGAAGGTAAGGTTTTGGTATAAGGGGTATAGGCCATCAGACCTTTTTTCTGTAAAAGGGGGAGTAACTTATTTTCCGGTAAAGTGGATAGAAATGCTTTACCTGCACCAGATGCATGCATTGGCAACTTGCCGCCAATTGGGGCAGACATTCTCATTAATGCATTACATTGTACTTGGTCGACAATCACCGCATCAAATTCAACTTGATCAAGAATAGCCAAATTAACGGTTTCACCTGAATCTTCCATTAATTGACGCAATATAGGGTGCACCATAACCAGTAGGTTACGGGTTTGCAGAAAGCTACTACCGACAATAAAGGCATGGGTGCCCACTACCCATAAACCTAAATCACCCACTTGGCGTACAAAACCATGTTGTTGCAAAGTAGTAAGTAAGCGGTGAGTAGTGGAATTGGGTAGTCCTGCTTGAAAAGCTAAATCAGTTAAAGCAATACCGCCTGGAGATTCGGAAATATATTCCAATAATGTTAAGCCACGGCTTAATGACTGAACGGGGCCACCTTGTGCAGTACTTTGAGTTGCGGGTGTTTTTGGCTTACGAGCTTTTTTATTGGTAGGGGAGACGGTCATACTTACACTCCAGAAATACTGTCCATATTATCCTCTATTATGACCTATATAACGTAATAAAACTCCTCTGATCTGTATATTTTTCAAAACAAAGCATATGAAAACAAATATTGATGTTATCGGGTTATGGTTAGGTGAAAATCTCTCATATTCCTCTTAGGAATCTTTGCAAAGAGATATGATAGGATAAAAAAACAACGAACTTGCTATATAACGAAAATAACAACAACACAATATTCTTTGGTAGAGGAAGCAATGTGACCATGATAACTCAGCAGCTTACGCAAGCATTAGCCAAACGGATCTTAGTCCTTGATGGCGCAATGGGAACCATGATCCAGCAATATCAGCTGGCAGAAGAAGATTACCGAGGTGAACGTTTTGCCCATTGGCAATGTGATGTTAAAGGGAATAATGACCTTTTAGTCTTGACGCAGCCGCAGATCATTACTGAAATTCATAATGCTTATTTTGAAGCCGGTGCAGATATCGTAGAAACAAACACCTTTAATGCAACCTCTATTGCCATGGCTGATTATCAGATGGAAGGGTTATGTGCAGAATTGAATGAAGAGGCTGCTAAACTTGCCAGAGCCTGTGCTGATAAATGGAGTGCATTAACGCCAGATAAACCACGTTATGTTGCAGGGGTATTAGGGCCGACCAATAGAACAGCATCCATTTCTCCTGATGTTAACGATCCCGCGTTTCGTAATATCTCATTTGATGCATTGGTGATGGCTTATCGAGAGGCGATCTGCGGACTCATTAAAGGAGGGGTGGATTTAATTATGGTGGAAACCATTTTTGACACCCTAAATGCTAAAGCGGCTATTTTTGCGATTAAATGTGAGTTTGATAATCTTAATATTGAATTACCGGTGATGATCTCAGGGACTATCACTGATGCGTCAGGTAGAACATTAACAGGGCAAACCACAGAAGCCTTTTATCACTCACTACGTCATGCCGACGCGTTATCATTTGGTTTAAATTGTGCGCTAGGGCCAAAAGAATTACGCCAATATATTCAAACTCTCTCCCAAATATCAGAAACTTATGTCAGTGCTCACCCTAATGCTGGCTTACCTAATGCCTTTGGCGGATATGATTTAGATGCCAATGAGATGGCGGAACAAATCAAGGAGTGGGCGCAAGCTGGGTTTCTTAATATTGTCGGTGGTTGTTGTGGCACAACCCCTGCCCATATTCAGGCTATTGCTCAAGCGGTTGATGGCATAGCACCTAGAACATTACCTGTCATTAAAAAAGCCTGTCGACTCTCAGGTCTTGAGCCTTTGGTCATTGATGATAATTCGCTGTTCGTCAATGTGGGGGAACGAACGAATGTGACAGGTTCGGCTAAATTTAAACGTTTAATAAAAGAAGGTAATTACCAAGAAGCCCTTGATGTTGCTCGTCAGCAAGTTGAAAACGGTGCTCAAATCATCGATATCAATATGGATGAAGGCATGTTAGATGCGATAGAAGCAATGACACGTTTTCTTAATCTTATTGCGGGTGAACCCGATATTGCCAAAGTCCCGATTATGATTGACTCGTCAAAATGGCAAGTCATTGAGGAAGGATTGAAATGTATTCAGGGTAAGGGAATAGTCAATTCGATTTCGATGAAAGAGGGGGAAGCCCTTTTTATTGAGCATGCAAAATTAGTTCGTAAGTATGGTGCTGCAGTTGTTGTGATGGCATTTGATGAAATAGGGCAAGCAGATACTCGAGAGCGAAAAATAGAAATTTGTCGGCGTGCGTATCATCTATTAACTGAAAAAGCTGGATTTCCACCAGAAGATATTATTTTTGATCCCAATATTTTTGCTGTAGCAACGGGTATTGCTGAACATAATAATTATGCGGTTGATTTTATAGAAGTTTGTGCGGATATTAAATCTCAACTGCCTTATGCTTTAATTTCTGGCGGTGTTTCTAATGTGTCATTCTCTTTTCGGGGCAATGATCCCGTTCGGGAAGCGATCCACTCCGTTTTTCTCTATTACGCTGTAAAAAATGGTATGGATATGGGGATTGTCAATGCTGGGCAACTCGCTATTTATGACTCATTAGCGGATGAACTACGTAATGCGGTAGAGGATGTTATTTTAAATCGCCATGCAGAGAGTACTGATAATTTACTGGCACTCGCAGAGCGTTATCGTGGTACTAAAAGTGAGGAACAGCACTCTACGCTTGCGCAATGGCGACAATGGGAGGTCGAAAAGCGCCTAGAGTACGCGTTAGTGAAAGGGATCACCGAATTTATCATTGAAGATACAGAAGCGTGCCGCCAACAAGCTTCGAGTCCTATCGAAGTGATAGAAGGGCCATTAATGAATGGCATGAACACAGTGGGCGATCTGTTTGGTGAAGGTAAAATGTTTTTACCCCAAGTAGTAAAATCGGCACGGGTGATGAAACAGGCCGTAGCTTACCTTGAACCTTATATTCAAGCGACAAAAAAAGCAGGCAGCTCGGCAGGAAAAGTGTTACTGGCGACAGTAAAGGGAGATGTCCACGACATTGGCAAAAATATTGTCGGAGTGGTGTTGCAATGTAATAACTATGAAATTATCGATCTGGGGGTCATGGTACCTTGCGATAAAATCTTGCAAACAGCCATTGACGAAAATGTTGATATTATTGGATTGTCTGGATTGATCACTCCATCACTGGATGAGATGGTGAATGTTGCTAAGGAGATGGAAAGACGCGGTTTTTCTCTTCCTTTAATGATTGGTGGTGCGACAACATCGAAAGCGCACACGGCAGTAAAAATTGAACCTAATTACAGCCACCCAACCGTTTATGTGCAGAATGCGTCAAGAACGGTCGGGGTGGTCGCTGCATTATTATCGGCCACACAAAAGGCTGATTTTGTCGCTAAAACACGCCGTGAATATGAAGTGGTACGTCAGCAGTATGCGAGAAAAAAACCGCGTACGCCTCCCGTTTCCTTAGCGACAGCTCGTGCCAATGCATTGCAGCTTGACTGGCAACACTATACGCCACCTAAGCCGAACCAATTAGGGGTACAACAAGTTACAGCCAATATTGAAACTTTACGTGAGTATATCGACTGGACGCCTTTCTTTATGACTTGGTCATTGGCGGGGAAATATCCACGTATATTAGAAGATGAGGTTGTCGGAGAAGAGGCGAGACGCGTTTTTGCAGATGCGAATGCCATGTTGGATAAACTCAGCCGTGAAAAATTACTGACACCGAAAGGTATCGTTGGTTTATTCCCTGCTAATCGCCTTGGTGATGACATTATTATTTACCAAGATGAAACGCGACAGCATGAGTTATTACGTTGTTGCCATTTACGCCAACAAACAGAAAAAAAAGAGTACCCTAACTATTGCTTAGCAGACTTTATTGCCCCTGTGGATAGTGGTCTTGCTGACTATTTTGGTGCTTTTGCAGTTACCGGCGGTCTAGAAGAAGATGCACTCGCTAATGGGTATGATAATGCTCATGATGATTACAATAAAATTATGGTAAAAGCGCTATCCGATCGTCTTGCAGAAGCTTTTGCCGAATATTTGCATCAACAAGTGAGAACCAAAATTTGGGGTTACAGTCCTGACGAAGCGCTCTCTAATGACGAGTTGATTAGAGAAAAATATCAAGGAACACGACCTGCACCGGGATATCCAGCTTGCCCAGAGCACACAGAAAAAGCAAAAATTTGGCAACTGTTAAATGTAGAAAATCGCATTGGTATGAAGCTTACTGATGCTTACGCGATGTGGCCGGGGGCTTCGGTATCGGGTTGGTATTTTAGTCATCCTGAAAGTAAATATTTTGCCGTCGCTCAAATTCAAAAAGATCAGGTGGAAGATTACGCCAAACGTCGTGGTATGAGTATGAGTGAAGTTGAGCGTTGGTTAGCCCCTAATTTAGGCTATGAGCCTTAATTAAACGGTATCTGAAGATTATAATAATGTAATAAATAACAAGGTGATAATCATATCCCCTTGTTATTTTCTCTCGCAGTTCCCATTAAAGATGTATAAGCTGTAAGCCTGTATCAGAAAAAAGGACATGATGATGAGTTATACTTTGTATCTTCAGCAAACCCCAACAGTTGGCACTAAAGTTCCTTTTCCTTCTTTAGCCAAAGGAAATTACCCATTAAATGAAGTTATCATTAATGCGTTTTTAAATCTGATGCAATTAACAGGGAATTTGGATACAGATGCATTATTAGATGAAAAAATGTTTGATAAGATTTGGCTTAAGGCTGAAATGACACCGGCGCGCATGGAAGAAATTGGTGACTATATTTATCATCATATTCCTACACATCCAGCCCCTCTAGAAGAAGAGATCACACTATTTAAGCAAGCTATGCAAGAAGAAGAGGCATTGTTAGCTAAAGAGAGTGAAAAAGAAGGGTGTATTCCAATTTATAAGTTTGCTACAAATGATGGTTGGATTGTGACACCGAAAGAGTGTGAGATTATTGCCTCAGCACTTACAGCTAAGCTTCTTGAAGATAACCATGTATTTGTGG
Organism: Proteus sp. HMSC14B05; assembly: GCF_001808035.1. Classification (NCBI taxonomy): domain Bacteria; kingdom Pseudomonadati; phylum Pseudomonadota; class Gammaproteobacteria; order Enterobacterales; family Morganellaceae; genus Proteus; species Proteus sp. HMSC14B05. The sequence goes on from NZ_KV791983.1 coordinate 16,558, forward strand.
AACAAGTGGCTAAGATGTCTCATATTGCATATCGCTCGTTAGAAATCGCGTTGATTGATTTTGGTAAATTTAATCAATTTGCTAAAAAATATGGTGGTTATCGAGTTTATTAAAAAATAAAAAGCGGATCTTTCTATCGAAAGGCGTCCGCTTACGTTAACATTGTAATAGGGTTGGATATTGTTAGAAAAGTATATTTATTTTTTTAAAAATTCTTTATATGTGCTTATTTTTCCTTTGTTCTCTGAACTGATAAACAAACTCTTAAACAAACTCTTTTTATGGATGTTTATCATATTGTTGATACAATCAATATTGATTTTTTCTTTTGGTATTGATTCTCTTTCGATTCTGTTGGGGAAAACTTCAGTATAGAACAAAAAATTGAGAGTTTCTTGATTAGGATATGAAAGAAAATCTAATTTATTATTATATTCATGTTTTAATTTTGAGTCTATTCCTATAATTATTTTGTGATTGATATTAATTCTATTATTGATTTTTACTATTGGGGCTGTGATGCTATTTTGTGGTTGATAAAGAGTATGAGTATCAACACGTGAATTGTGGAAAGGTTGTGATAAATTATATAGTGATTTTATTTCATTTCGTAGTTCTTTTAATTTTTCACTCTTATTTATAAAGTTCACATGCATATTTTGGACAGTTTTACAAATATCATAGCTTAATTTTATAGACATAACTCCCTCTTAAAGATGAGAAAATAAATTAAAAATACTCTATATCATTTTTAAATATAATAATTTTAAATATAAATCATTTTAGCTGTAAAAATAAATGAAAATAGGCTCCTTATTGCAAGAAGCCGATGTTAAATTCTAAAGTTATTGAAATGTTGTTATTCTATTTCCATATCTTAATCTTATGTTGTTTATATTTATTCTATAAATATTTACTAAGTAATAAGTTAAAATAAGGTGTCGTGTAGTTTTCTGACAATATTATCTGCATCTTTGCCATCCACTAATAAGCATAAGTTATGGGTACTCGCACCATGACTTATCATTCTAATATTATAATCCTCTAAAGTGCCAAAAATTTGGCTTCCTAAGCCATTGACTTGCGATAGTGAATTACCAATGATAGCGACCAATGCCAGATCTTCTTCTACTTCAACGCGACATAATGCGGATAATTCGGTTAATAAAGCATTAGTTAACAGACTGCCTGATGAGCTAGTGGTACCTGTGGTATCCAATGTTAAAGCAATACTGACTTCTGATGTGGTTATCACATCAACCGAAATATGGTGGCGTGATAAAATGGTAAATATTTCTGCCAAAAAGCCACGGGCATGAAGCATTTTCAAACTATGCAGGGTAAGTAGTGTCTGGTTTCTACGTAGTGCAATGGCACGAAACACAGGAGGATTATCAGTTTGTGCACAAACCAATGTGCCACCTTCTTCTGGTGCTTTGCTTGAGCCGACAAACACAGGAATACCACTACGCACTGCAGGTAATAACGTTGCGGGATGGAGAATTTTAGCACCAAAGGTTGCCATTTCAGCCGCTTCATCAAAGGCAATATGATCAATACGATGTGCTTGCGGGACTATTCTTGGATCAGTGCTATAAATACCAGGCACATCAGTCCAAATATCGACACGTGACATCCCTAATGCTTCACCAATCAGTGCCGCAGTATAATCACTTCCGCCACGCCCTAAGGTGGTGGTTTTTCCTTTAGGCTCTTGTCCGATAAAACCTTGGGTAACAATCACGGTTTCTGTTAAGCGGGGCTGAATTAAACTTTGTGTTAACTCAGTTAATTGCGCCATATCTGGCTCAGCATGACAAAACAGATCGTTGGTTTTCATTACTTTTCTGACATCAAACCAATCTGCACTTATTCCTTTTTCACGTAACAGTTCAACAAACAATAACGTTGACATCAATTCACCGTGGCTGACTAACTCATCGGTTAACGCATCAGAAGTTGCCAAGGCTGCCGCTTCTGACAGCATTTCAATATTGTCCAATAAGCGGTTTATTTCTTGAGAAATAATTTCTGCTTGTGATAGTTGATTGATGATGGCGTATTCAATATCACGAACTTGAGCCAATAAAGCGGCTCTTTGTGTTGCTTCAACACCTGTCGCAAGTTCGATAAGCAAATTGGTGATCCCCGCTGAAGCAGAAAGAACCACCACACGGACTGATTTCTGTTTTAAGATAATATCTGCACACTTTTCCATCGCCGCAAAATTTGCCACGCTAGTGCCACCAAATTTGGCGATAGTAAAAGGTGATGAAGGTGTTGCAGTATTATCTTTCATTGTTGTATTCCTTTAGTCCCAGTGAGATGTTAAACACAGTTAGGAATATCGGTTATTGCCAAAAGAGTCAATCAAGAGTGAAGGATAATCAATTTAATTAATAATTACTCAAAGATTATCGGTTTTGCCTATGTAAGTAATTAATACTAGATTTGTTGAATGGTTTTGACGAATATCATCAAATAAGAAAGAATTGACCGTAACTATTAAATGACAGGCTACAATCTGAGAATATCGGATTGTAATCTTAAGAGAGTATTGTGAATGAAAAATGTAAACCCAACTCATACCTTAGCTTGGAAGGCATTAGAAGACCATTTTGCCGTGATGAAAGATACAGAAATGAAAACACTGTTCTCTCAAGATCCATCACGCTTTAACACCTTTTCAAGAACGTTTTCAGACCAAATTCTAGTCGATTTTTCAAAAAACCGTATCACCCAAGAAACATTAGATAAATTACAGGCTCTGGCTAAAGAGTGTGATGTTGCTGGTGCGATAAACAGCATGTTTAGCGGTGAAAAAATCAACTGTACGGAAGATCGTGCGGTACTCCACACCGCATTACGCAACCGTAGCAATACACCGGTTATGGTCGATGGCAAAGATGTGATGCCAGAAGTCAATGCTGTATTGCATAAAATGAAAGTATTTAGTGAGCGTGTGATTAGTGGTGAATGGAAAGGTTACACAGGTAAAGCGATTACTGATGTGGTCAATATCGGTATTGGTGGCTCTGATTTAGGCCCGTATATGGTGACAGAAGCACTGCGCCCTTATAAAAACCACTTGACCATGCATTTTGTTTCTAATGTTGATGGTACACATATTGCTGAAACCTTGAAAAAATGCGATCCAGAAACAACGCTATTCTTGATTGCTTCAAAAACCTTTACCACACAAGAAACCATGACTAATGCACACTCTGCAAGAGATTGGTTCTTATCTGCGGCTAAAGAGAGTGCTTTTGTCGCGAAACACTTTGTTGCGTTATCAACTAATAGTGCTGAAGTAGAAAAATTTGGTATTGATACCGCAAATATGTTTGAGTTTTGGGATTGGGTTGGTGGCCGCTACTCATTATGGTCAGCAATTGGTTTATCCATTGTATTATCTATTGGTTATGACAACTTTGAGCAGTTACTGTCTGGTGCTCATGCTATGGATAATCACTTTAGAACCACTGAAGCTGAAAATAATATTCCGATGATATTGGCGCTTATTGGCATTTGGTATAACAATTTTTTTGGTACCGAAACTGAAGCGATTCTGCCATACGATCAATATATGCACCGTTTTGCTGCTTACTTCCAACAAGGCAATATGGAATCCAATGGTAAATATATCGACCGTGATGGAAACAAAGTCAGTTACCAAACCGGACCTATTATTTGGGGAGAGCCGGGGACTAATGGTCAGCATGCGTTTTATCAATTAATTCATCAAGGAACCAAACTGATCCCTTGTGATTTTATTGCACCAGCGATCAGCCATAATCCATTATCTGATCATCATGCAAAACTAATGTCGAACTTCTTTGCACAAACCGAAGCATTGGCATTTGGTAAAACTCGTGAGCAAGTCGATGCAGAGTTTGCCTCAGCAGGAAAAGATCCCGCAACCATGGGGTATGTGGCACCATTTAAAGTGTTTGAAGGGAATCGTCCCACCAACTCCATTCTTTTAAAAGAGATCACTCCCTATTCATTAGGCGCGTTAATTGCGATGTATGAACATAAAATCTTTGTACAAGGTGTAATTTTCAATATCTTCACCTTTGACCAATGGGGCGTTGAGTTGGGCAAACAATTAGCTAGTCGCATATTGCCAGAGTTAAAAGGTAAGGAAAGTGTTAACAGTCATGATAGTTCAACAAATAATTTAATTAATCGTTACAAAGCATGGCGTTAAGAGAATAAATTAAGTGTGATTAAGCGCTTATAACCAAGGAGGTTGATGGTGACCTCCTTTGTTTTTTCTCAATTTGAGTGAATTCTGATTATCTTTTAACGTTTTTTTAGATTATTTATACGAAATGTTATCAGCTTTTAACTTCCTATCGCTACATCATGATATCCTTAGTGCATAATGATTTATAAAGTTAGGATCATCATAGTTGTGATGATGAAAGAATGTTTAAAAAATCCATAATTACTCACGCACCTATTCACTGGTTATCAGATGAAGAGCGTGAAGAAGTCGCAGAAAATACCTTAAGTTGGCTGCTGGAATTAGGTTCAATGACACGACGTTTTGAGCAACATTGCCATCAAGTGACGGTAATGCCATATCAAGAAGGTTTTATTGAATATATCGAGCCTGCTGATGAACAAAAGTGTTTACCTTATAGCCGACGCTATTGGCTAAGAGAAATCGTCCTTTGTGGGGATAATGTACCTTGGTTATTAGGGCGAACATTAGTGCCGGAAGAGACATTAACGGGTGAAGATCGCCAATTAGTGAATTTGCGTACGGTGCCATTAGGACGTTATCTGTTCCAGGAAACAACCTTAAGTCGTGATTTTATTCATATTGGGCAACAAAATGGACATTGGTTACGTCGTTCCCGTTTCCAGCTTTCAGATAAACCTTTATTATTAACTGAGGTGTTTTTGCCTGCATCACCTGTATATAAGCAGTAGTTAGGGGGAGCTAAAATTGGAGGGAAGTATGACGCACAATAAATGGCAGGCGTATAGCCGTTTAATGCGTATAGATAAGCCTATTGGAGCGCTATTATTACTTTGGCCAACGTATTGGGCATTATGGATCGCCGCTAAAGGCTTTCCTGACTGGCATATCCTAATTGTATTTACTCTAGGTGTGTTTTCCATGCGTGCCGCTGGGTGTGTAATAAATGACTTTGCTGACAGAAAAATTGATGGCAACGTTGAACGAACTAAAAATAGACCATTACCTAGTGGTGCTGTAACGGAGAAAGAGAGCAAGATTATCTTTATTGTCTTGGTGCTGTTTTCGTTTGGATTAGTGCTTACGTTAAATACCATGACCATTTGGTTATCTATTGCCGCACTTGCACTTGCATGGTTTTATCCTTTTGTAAAACGTTTTAGTAATTTGCCTCAATTAATTTTAGGTATGGCCTTTGGTTGGTCTATCCCTATGGGATTTGCTGCAGTTTCTGAAACACTACCTTTAGTATGTTGGTTACTCTTTTTGGTCAATATTATCTGGTCTGTTGTGTATGACACTCAATATGCCATGGTCGATCGCAATGATGATTTAAAAATAGGGGTGAAATCGACAGCCATTCTGTTTGGTCGTTACGATAAAATCATTATTGGTATTTTACAGTTAGTGATGTTGGCATTATTAGTGGCGATTGGCGTTTTGCTGAATATGAAAGGGATCTATTATTGGTCATTGTTACTCGTGACAGCACTGTTTATTTATCAACAGAAATTAATTGCTGAACGGGAAAGAGCCCCTTGTTTTCAAGCGTTTATGAATAATAATTATGTTGGTTTTGTTTTATTCGCAGGTATTTTATTTAATTATTTCTAATAAATATATTACCAGCACTAGCTGAGCACTGAAGTTGCATAAAAATAAAAGGGATAAGCCAATTGCTTATCCCTTTTCTATTACTGATTATAGCGCGATTTGCTATTAAGCAACTACTTATCCATGTTGGATTCAGGGTTTTCCTCAATCGCTTGTGCTGAATTGTTATCTTCAGTAACGCCTACACTCTCAATGGTTAAACGAATTTCTGGTGACATTAATTTCGCAATAACTTGGTAAAGTGCAGAGGCATCTGCTTTGAGGATATCTTCATTATCTTTGAGATAACCTTCTTCACGCAGTGTAGAAACTAAAGTGGAGAAAACCGCTTTATCAAAGAACTCAGGTGCGTTAATACCATGCAATACAGAAAGTCGTTGCGCCAAAATGCGGCTTTCTCTTTCTAATAGTGCACGGCTAATTTCAGGAGCAAAATTGAGTAGAGAGAGCGTAATACCATAACGCTGTAGCGTTTCTCTAACACTTGCTGCTAAAAGCTGTAATGGGCGAATACGTGCTGGATTGATCCGTAATATGCCATCATCAGCACAGCAAATTAGACGCTGGCGACAAAGCTCACTAATCAGTGTATTAACCACATCAGGTAACTCCTCTTTTTCATAGCGAATAAACAACTCAGCTTTGATAAGAGGGAAAATTAATTCTACCTGTTTCATTAAGTCATCACGGTGTATACGCTCGTGATGCAAGACAATGCTCGCAATTAATGATGGTGTAACCATTAAGTGAATGGTGTTATTGCGATAATAAGTCATCAATACGGCACTTTCACGAGGCAATATGATAATATCACCAAGACTATCCTGCTCAACTTGGAATTTATCTGTTTGCAAGGCGTGTGCTAATAATGTCTCTGAGCTTTTATCGGGGACAACCATATCTGATGAGTAAGGCACATTACGCAGTAACTGTAGATAACAATCTATTTGCTCTAATAATTGTTCTTTAGTTAGTGCTCGCTGACGGGACGCTAGCAACGCCGTAGAGACAAGGTTAATCGCATTAATCGAAGCGGCATTATTAATATTAACCATAATATTATCCGCTAACGCACTAACTGCAGGATTTAACCAGCTTGGACGTTGTGGCTCAATGGGATCAATATCATCGCGCCAGTCAGGCACTGCCTGATTAAGGTATTGTGATAGCGAAATAGGTTCACCAAAATTGACATAGCCTTGACCAAGGTTACGTAGTTTACGCAATCCTCTGATCATCTGCATAAAACCTTCTTTCTCTTTTGTCGCACCACGCAACTCTTTGGCATAAGTGGCAACTTCCATGACATGCTCATAGCCAATATAAATGGGAACGATGGAAATAGGGCGTGTCTCACCACGTAACATGGCTTGCACGGTCATTGACAGCGTCCCTGTTTTAGGATCTAACAGTCGACCTGTACGGGAGCGTCCACCTTCAACAAAATATTCAATAGAGTAGCCTCGAGAGAATAATTCACCTAAATATTCCCGGAAGATGGTTGAATAAAGTTTATTTCCTTTAAAGGTTCGACGAATAAAGAAAGCCCCTAAATGGCGGAAAATCGGTCCTGCTGGCCAGAAATTAAGGTTAATACCCGCAGCAATATGTGGGGGAACCAATCCTTGATGATAAAGTACATAGGAAAGCAATAAGTAGTCCATATGACTACGGTGACAAGGTACGTAGACAATTTCATGTCCATCTTGCGCAAGTTGGCGCACACGTTCTGCATTAAAAACGTTGATACCTTGATAGAGCTTATTCCATGTCCAGCTTAATACACGATCAGTCATTCGTACCGCTTCATAAGAGAAATTAGCGGCGATCTCTTCCATGATATCAGTGGCATTTTTACGTGCTTTATCAAGCGTAATTTTTTTCGCTTTTGCTTCATCTTCAATGGCTTTTTCAATGGCTTTGGATGCCAATAGTTTATTGAAGAGATCTTGGCGTGCAGGTAGTTTTGGGCCAACTGCTGCTAAACGCTGACGTGAAAAGTGAATACGTGCCACACGCGCAAGTTTTCGAGCAATGCTGGTATCGGTTCCATGTTCATTCGCCATTTGGCGCATGGATACGGTCGGCGAGAAACGGACAAAACTATCTCGACCTAGCCAGAGGATGGCAATAAATTTTTGGATCCCATTTAATAAGCGCAAATGGGGGACGCCATTATGACCTTCTCGACCCGGTGAGCGACCGAACATCACTGAAGCAGGTAACATTTCAATATCAAGATGCGGATTGTTACGATGAGCATCAAGATAAGCATGGAATGTTTTCACTGAATCTTTACGCGGATCGGGAGAGTAGTAACGGAATACTCTAGGACCATCGTCAATAAAGACGTAGGCTGGCAGTTTGGTTCCGTTAATTTCTATGGGTTGCAGAGGATCTGGCAAGCCAAGAGATAAACATTGCTGACGTAATGTCAGTAAGTCTGCTTTAGAGTGATAAGGCAGAACATAAAGGAAAGATCGCGACGTATCTAAGCCTAACTCAGTGATAGGATCAGTCGGAACTCGTTTACTTTTTACCAACAATTTCAGTGGTAAATTCAATGTGTTATAATATAGTTTACGCCAAGCTGACATAAATAGTTGTAGCCTCTTATTAGCAATACTTCGAAAGCATAACAGAAAGTCTTTCGTAGATCTGTGGTGCTGTGACAATATTAATAGAGAAAAGTGGCAAAATAATCGTTTGTTTTCGATAGAGTTTATTATGGCTAATCAAAATAAAGGTCTTACCCGAATCATTAAAGCTGGTGGCTATTCATATCAGGGCTTACGCGCCGCTTGGATCAATGAAGCCGCTTTTAGACAAGAAGCTATTGTGACCTTAATAGCAATTATCCTTGCATTTTTTATCGATGTCAGTGTTCTAGAGCGCATTTTATTGATTGGTTCAGTCGTCCTTGTCGTTATTTTAGAACTGGTCAATAGTGCTATAGAAGCTGTCGTCGATCGCATTGGTACAGAACGTCATGAATTATCAGGACGAGCAAAGGATATGGGATCAGCTGCCGTTCTCGTCGCTATTATATTGGGATTATTTACTTGGGGAACCATTCTTTGGCATCATTTTTTTGCATAAAGTAAAAAAAATCGACAATTGTCGAAAAATAATGCAAAGATGCGTGTTTTATATGCATTTGTAGTTCCCAATCGGCATATACCTGTATATACTCACAGTCTGACTGTATAAACAAACAGGGGGCGGAATGAAAGCATTAACTGCAAGGCAGCAGCAGGTTTACGATTTGGTTCGTGATCACATTTCGCAAACGGGTATGCCACCAACACGGGCGGAAATCGCTTCCCAACTTGGTTTTCGCTCACCTAATGCGGCAGAAGAGCATTTAAAAGCACTTGCTCGCAAAGGCGTGATAGAAATTGTCTCTGGTGCGTCTAGAGGTATCCGTTTGCTACTTGAAGAAGAGCCTGAAGGCTTACCATTAATTGGACGAGTTGCAGCCGGTGAACCACTTTTAGCGCAAGAGCATATCGAAAGCCATTATCAAGTTGATCCTATGCTTTTTAAACCGAGCGCAGATTTTTTACTGCGTGTTAATGGTATGTCGATGAAAGATATCGGTATTATGGATGGCGATCTACTTGCTGTGCATAAAACACAAGATGTCCATAATGGCCAAGTGATTGTCGCACGTATTGAAGATGAAGTAACTGTAAAACGATTTAAGAAAGTCGGTAGTAAGATAGAACTGCACGCAGAAAATCCAGAGTTTTCACCTATTATCGTTGATTTACGTGAGCAGAGCTTTACTGTGGAAGGATTAGCAGTAGGGGTTATCCGTAACGGCGAATGGCTGTAATTTGTATCTAATTCATTCAATACAAATTATTGTACCAGATGCGCCGAAACCTCGTCCTCCAGTTTATCAGGGCGGGGAGAACGTCAAAAAGATGCAGATGATGTGTAAAAACATAAAATCATCTGCATTTTCTCTTTTTAATTTATACAAAAAAACATATGTTCCGCTGACTTTTATCTTTTATCTGCTTAACGAGGCTTATAGTCACCGGTTTTTTTCTGCTTAAGATTATCATCCATACTATGATCATGGTGACAACCTTCCGGATGTGTACAGGCTTGGGCTTCATGGCACTGAGCGCACAGCCCATGAATTTCAATCACACTATGGCGTAAATGAAAGCCATTATCTTTAGCGAGCGTACTGATCGCCCCTTCAATTTTATGACTACTTTTTTCTGTGACTGATAAGCAACGATCACAAATTAACATCACCGATGTATGCTCAGCATCATCAAAATGATGACAAAGCACATAGCTATTGGTGGATTCTATTTTGTGAATAAAACCTTGTTCAAGTAGAAATTCCAATCCACGATATACGGTAGGTGGTTTAGCTTGAGGCTCTACTTGGCGTAATAAATCTAATAAATCATAAGCGCTGATTGCGGTAGGTTGTTGCATGATCAGACGCAATACTGCCAGACGTTGTGAAGTCAGGCGAACACCTCGTTTCTGGCAGATCTTTTCTGCCTGAGCGAGCAATTTCTCTTCATTCATAGGATAGGATGCTCTCAGACGTGATTAATTGCGATGATCTTACCATATTTTTTTTGAGCAAACCTTTGTGGAAAGTGGGATTTTGAGAAAATAACGCTATAAATTGTCATTATCAGTAAATCAAATCTAACCATGGTGAAAGGGGCTAATACTCATTCACAAGACTTACCTTAACGCCAATGATGAACGAGTAATAGTCAATGGGAAATAGACAAGGTATGACAATATGATTGGCAAATGCGGGATAAGCATGAAACAAAGAAAAGCCCGTTAATGGTATAACAGGCTTTAGCGTTTGATGTTATATGACTTAGAAGATAAGGTAAGTTCTTAAGTAACCGTCAGAACGGAATATCGTCATCAAAGTCCATTGGTGGTTCATTACTTGGCGCTGGTGCCGCCGCTGGTTGTTGTGCTGGGCGAGATGGTGCGCCACCACTAAACTGTTGTGATGCTTGTGGTTGCTGAGGTTGACCCCAACCGCCTTGGCCTTGTGAAGGTGCATTATCTTGACCACCACGGCCACCTAACATCTGCATTGTGCCACCGATATTCACCACAACTTCAGTGCTGTAGCGATCTTGACCACTTTGATCTTGCCATTTACGTGTTTGTAATTGACCTTCAATATAAACTTGTGAACCTTTACGCAGATACTCGCCAGCAATTTCTGCTAGTTTGCCGAAAATGACCACACGGTGCCATTCGGTTTTCTCTTTCATTTCACCGGTTTGTTTGTCGCGCCAGCTTTCTGAAGTTGCTAGTGTCAGATTTGCCACTGCACCACCACTTGGCATATAACGGATTTCTGGATCCTGCCCTAAATTACCGATAAGAATAACTTTGTTAACGCCTCTGCTCGCCATGTGAGGTACTCCTGCGAAAGTAAATTTTTTGAAATCATAAGCGATGAAGTTTATCACGTAAGCTAAAATTTGAATATGATGAGTAATGAATTTCTCCATTGAGAACAGGATCGACATTTTGTTGTCTTAATATGGCAAATTTTCATTATCATTCAGTTTCAATATATATACTGTATATCCATTCAGCTAGTTTTGTGTCATAATTATCCGATTCTTTCTTTTTCGGCGACTCACTTAATCCGGGATATATTCATGGATAAAATCGAAGTACGGGGCGCTCGCACCCATAACCTAAAAAATATCAATTTGGTCATTCCCCGCGATAAACTTATTGTTATTACGGGACTTTCTGGCTCAGGTAAATCCTCTTTAGCCTTTGATACGCTTTATGCGGAAGGCCAACGGCGTTACGTTGAATCGCTTTCAGCTTATGCTCGTCAGTTTCTTTCCTTAATGGAAAAGCCTGATGTTGATCATATTGAAGGGTTATCGCCCGCTATTTCGATTGAGCAGAAATCGACATCACATAACCCGCGCTCAACGGTCGGCACCATTACCGAGATCCACGATTACCTACGTCTATTATTTGCACGTGTAGGTGAACCGCGCTGTCCTGATCACGATATCCCTTTAGCGGCTCAAACGGTAAGCCAAATGGTGGATAATGTTTTAGCGCAACCAGAAGGTAAACGCTTAATGTTATTGGCGCCAATCGTAAAAGAGCGCAAAGGTGAGCATGTAAAATTACTCAATAATCTTGCTGCACAAGGTTATATTCGTGCTCGTATCGATGGTGAAGTGTGTGATTTATCAGATCCCCCTACCTTGGAGTTACAGAAAAAGCACACCATTGAAGTGGTCATTGATCGCTTTAAAGTTCGTGACGATCTGGCTCAACGTTTAGCAGAATCTTTTGAAACGGCGCTTGAATTATCAGGAGGCACGGCAGTTATCTCTGATATGGACGATAGCAGTGCTGAAGATATTGTTTTTTCTGCAAACTTTGCCTGTCCTATTTGTGGTTATAGCATGAGTGAACTAGAGCCACGGTTATTCTCTTTTAATAACCCCGCAGGTGCGTGTCCTACTTGTGATGGTTTAGGGGTTCAACAATTTTTCGATCCTGATTTGGTGATCCAAAATCGAGAAATTTCTCTGGCCGGTGGTGCGATTAAAGGATGGGATCGGCGCAATTTTTACTATTTCCAAATGTTGCGCTCATTAGGCGAGCACTATCATTTTGATGTTGAAGCTCCCTTTGACTCATTACCCGACAAGATCCAAAAAGTGATTTTATCCGGTTCAGGTAAAGAAAATATTGAATTTAAATACACCAATGATCGAGGGGATGTTGTGGTTCGCCATCATCCTTTTGAAGGGGTATTAAATAATATGGAGCGCCGTTATCGTGAAACAGAATCGAGTGCGGTGCGTGAAGAGTTAGCTAAATATATTAGCAATCGTCCTTGTGCCTCTTGTGGTGGTACTCGCTTACGTCGCGAAGCTCGCCATGTGTATGTTGAAAATACCACGTTACCTGAAATTGCGGATTACAGTATTGGTCATGCGATGAGCTTTTTCCAAAATCTAAAACTCAGTGGTCAGAGAGCGAAGATTGCCGAAAAAGTATTAAAAGAGATTGGTGACAGATTAAAATTCTTGGTCAATGTGGGATTAAATTACCTCACTCTTTCTCGTTCAGCGGAGACATTATCAGGCGGCGAAGCGCAGCGTATTCGCCTAGCAAGCCAAATTGGTGCTGGATTAGTTGGGGTAATGTATGTACTTGATGAGCCTTCAATTGGTTTGCATCAACGCGATAACGATCGCCTACTGGAAACGTTGATCCACTTGCGTGATTTAGGTAACACGGTGATCGTCGTTGAGCATGATGAAGACGCTATCCGTGCCGCTGATCATATCATTGATATTGGGCCGGGTGCTGGCGTTCATGGTGGTGAGATAGTCGCTCAGGGTACACTGGAAGATATTGTTAATAACTCCAACTCATTAACCGGTAAATTCTTAAGTGGCGAACGCCGTATTGCTATCCCTGAAAAGCGTGTTCCTGTTGATCGCGAAAAAATGCTCACTATTTTAGGGGCGAAAGGTAATAACCTAAAAAACGTTAATTTAAAAATACCTGTTGGTTTATTTACTTGTATTACCGGTGTATCTGGCTCGGGTAAATCAACCTTAATTAATGATACGTTATTCCCCATTGCTCAACGTCAATTAAATGGCGCCACTAATAGCGTGCCAGCACCTTATTTAGACGTTGAGGGATTAGAGCACTTTGATAAAGTGATTGATATTAACCAAAGTCCTATCGGTCGTACTCCACGTTCCAACCCTGCGACTTATACCGGAGTATTTACCCCGATCCGTGAACTTTTTGCTGGTGTACCAGAATCACGAACTCGCGGTTATACGCCAGGTCGCTTTAGTTTTAACGTGAAGGGGGGGCGTTGCGAAGCTTGCCAAGGCGATGGTGTATTAAAAGTTGAAATGCACTTTTTACCTGATGTGTATGTGCCTTGTGATCAGTGTAAAGGGCAACGTTATAATCGTGAAACCCTTGAGATTAAATATAAAGGGAAAAATATTCACGAAGCACTAGATATGACAATCGAAGAAGCAAGAGAGTTTTTTGATGCGGTGCCTGCATTAGCGCGTAAGCTACAAACATTGATTGATGTAGGACTCTCTTATATTCGTTTAGGACAATCTGCCACTACGTTATCGGGTGGTGAAGCACAACGGGTTAAATTAGCCAAAGAGTTGTCAAAACGGGGTACAGGCCAAACCCTCTATATTTTGGATGAACCGACCACGGGTTTACACTTTGCCGATATTGAGTTACTTCTTGATGTGCTCCATCAGTTGCGTGATCAGGGTAATACGATTGTGGTGATTGAGCATAACCTCGATGTGATCAAAACCGCTGACTGGATCGTTGATTTAGGGCCTGAAGGGGGCAGTGGTGGTGGTCAGATCTTGATATCCGGTACGCCAGAGCAAGTTGCTGACTTTGAAGGCTCCCACACGGCAAGGTTTTTGAAACCAATTTTAGAGCGCGGTTATTAATAGCACTCGGTTTACGCACTTTTTGTCTAAACGCTACAAATTTTGTTTGTAGCGTTTTTCTTTATAAAAAGGAATTTGATATTTTATTAGAGAAATTAATTCTATTAGATAAAACTATTCTTTTTTCGTCAGTCACGCTGATAGCCGCTTTTTATATAATTAACACTCTTTTTATAAAAAAAAGAATAAATAGTTAATTCTGCTGTTTTATTACATTATTTTAACCAAATACGAGATAACAAAGCTAAATAGAAAGGATTATCATAGTATATCGTGATGCATAGCACAGTTTATTCATGGATTTGTTTCATTTGTTATACTTGACTATTATTGTATAACAATAGTGATATTTTGTTATATTTCAAAGTGTTATGTAAATCAAAAGGTTGCCGTAGGGGGAAGGTTATTATTTACTGTTCCCTTTGAACAGATAATCCTACTTTTCTCCTTGTGAGAGAATTATTTCCCAAAACGTTTTCAGCTATCACGATTTATAACAACTTTTTTCTCCGCAATATTTCCTATCATTTACCCATAATAAAAATACCTGCAAAAAGTAAGGCTATTAGGTCATCGCAAAGTTAGATAGTTCTTTTTACCCCCAAAATTCGTTTTGCTATTAACAATTACAATATAAAAAGTGAGTACTAATATGGAAACGGCTTCCTCAAAAACAGAGACAACAAGCTATCCCGCAACTAGTGCTGGCGCTCGCCGAGCAGGTATGACAGAAGAACAATGGCGTGCAGCAATTAAATTTGACGGCAATGATGTGGGCTGGGTTATCATGAGTATCGGTATGGCTATCGGTGCAGGGATTGTTTTTTTACCTGTACAGGTTGGCTTAATGGGATTGTGGGTTTTCTTACTTTCCTCCGTGATTGGTTACCCCGCAATGTACCTTTTCCAACGCCTATTTATTAATACGTTGGCTGAATCTCCTGAGTGTAAAGACTACCCAAGCGTTATCACCGGTTATCTCGGTAAAAACTGGGGTATTTTATTAGGTGCACTCTATTTTGTGATGTTAGTGATTTGGATGTTTGTCTATTCCACAGCTATCACGAATGACAGTGCTTCTTATCTACAAACTTTTGGTGTGACTGACAGTTTATTATCAGAAAATCCATTCTATGGTCTGATTTTAATCTGTGCGTTAGTGGCTATTTCTTCTCGTGGTGAACAATTACTGTTTAAGCTATCAAGCTTTATGGTAATGACAAAACTACTAGTTGTTGCGGCATTAGGTCTTTCAATGATTGGTATGTGGCATCTGTATAATGTTGGCGCATTACCCCCTGCCGGACGTTTAATTAAAGAAGCCATTATCACACTACCTTTTACATTAACTTCTATTTTGTTTATCCAAACATTAAGCCCAATGGTTATCTCTTATCGTAGTCGTAACCAAAATCGTGAAGTAGCGCGTCATAAAGCATTACGTGCAATGAATATCGCTTTCGGTGTGTTGTTCTGTACGGTGTTTTTCTATGCAATCTCCTTCACATTAGCAATGGGACATGATGAAGCAGTAAAAGCTTATGAGCAAAATATCTCTGCATTAGCGATTGCGGCAAAATTCTTCCCTGGCGGTTGGGTAACCGTAGTGAGTGTAATGTTGAATATTTTCGCAGTAATGACCGCATTCTTTGGTGTCTATCTCGGTTTCCGTGAAGCCACACAAGGGATTGTGATGAATATTCTGCAACGCATGATGCCCGTTGAAAAAATCAATGAAAAATGGGTACAAAACGGCATTATGATCTTTGCTGTGCTGTTAGCTTGGGGCGCCATTATTCTCAATGCACCAGTACTGAGCTTTACCTCAATTTGTAGTCCTATCTTTGGTATGGTCGGTTGTCTTATCCCTGCATACCTAGTGTACAAAGTACCGATGTTACATAAATACAAAGGCGCATCACTTTATCTGATTATCTTTACGGGTCTGCTACTTTGTGTTTCTCCGTTCTTGGCATTCTCATAGTCGTCAACTGCGGTTCGAGTTAGCTGTTATTAAAAACGATATTAATCCAAGGTGTTAGATTATGAGCCAGAACAATAATTCTCATTTATGGTCGCAGTTTATTCGTCAATTACGTGAAGGTGTTAAGCCAGCAGTAGGTTGCACTGAGCCGATTTCATTGGCATTAGCTGCGGCAAAAGCAACCGCATTATTAGCTGAGCCTGTTGTTGGTATTGAAGCGTGGGTTTCGCCTAATTTAATGAAAAACGGAATGGGCGTAACAGTACCAGGAACGGGAATGGCGGGATTACCCATCGCGGCTGCATTAGGGGCGACAGGGGGCAATCCGGATGCTGGCCTTGAAGTATTACTTACAGCATCACCACAAGCTATCGCTCAGGCTAAGACATTGGTTGCAGAAGGAAAAGTGACGGTTGGCGTGAAAACGCCATGTAGTGATGTACTCTACTCTGAAGCAAAAGTATATGGTCAGTCAGGTTATGCCATTGTCAGTATTGCTAAAGAGCATACCCATGTTGTGCGCTGTGAGTGTAATGGCAAAGTTGTTTTTGAGGATAATAAAACGAGTTTGACTCATGCCGGGGATAGCGTAGAAGAAAAGCCTTTTGCGACGGTTTGTGCTGAAGATATTTATCGCTTTGCACTCAATGTACCTATAGATCAAGTCGCCTTTATGCTTGATGCGGCTTATCTAAATGGTGCTTTATCAGAAGAAGGGCTAAAAAATAGTTATGGATTGGCGATAGGGCGGACGCTGGTTTCACAGCAAGAGAATGGCTTATTAGGTAAGGATTTACTGAGTGAAATCATGATAAGAACGTCTGCCGCTTCAGATGCACGTATGGGGGGCGCTGTATTACCTGCTATGAGTAACTCAGGCTCCGGTAATCAAGGCATTGCTGCAACATTGCCGGTAATGGTAGTTGCTGAATTTATTCAAGCAGATGACGAAACTTTATTACGGGCATTAGTTTTATCGCACTTAATGGCGATTTATGTTCATAGCCATTTCCCACCTCTGTCTGCATTGTGTGCGGCAACCACTGCATCAATGGGGGCGGCTGCGGGTATGGCATGGCTACTGACTAAAGACTTCACCACTGTAAGTATGTCAATCAACAGTATGATTGGTGATATTAGTGGCATTATCTGTGATGGCGCCTCGAATAGCTGTGCAATGAAAGTATCAAGTAGTGCGGCGAGTGCGTATAAAGCCGTTTTAATGGCGATGCAAAATCAAAGTGTAGCGGGCACTGACGGGATTGTCAGTGATGATGTTGATAGTTCAATTGCGAATCTCTGCGCATTAGCCAGTCGTGCAATGCAATATACAGATATTCAAATTATTGAGATCATGGAAGAAAAAGCACGCCGTAATGCCGGGGAAAAGCAGCAAGCTGTCAATGCATAAAAGGCAAAGACCTAAAAAGACAGTGAAAAATGTTGTAATGCAGTAAAGAAAATACCTGCTTATGAAAATAGGCAGGTATTTTTTTAAGCTAATATCAGCAACGAATGGTTGGTTATATTAATTAACTGACGGCTGCAAAGGCTTGTGCAATGCGCTGCACATTATTGTTATTGACACCCGCCATACAAACACGACCTGTACCAATCAGGTAAATACCAAACTCTTCACGTAATCTATCTACTTGCTCTGGTGAAAAGCCGGTATAACTGAACATACCGCGTTGTGTTAATAAATGATCAAAGTTTTTCTCAGGTAATGCTTCTTTTAAGGCATTAACTAAAGTTACACGCATCTCTTTGATGCGGTCACGCATATGAGCCACTTCTTTTTGCCATTGTGCGGTTAATACATGATCTGATAAAACTTGATTAACCAGTTGTGCGCCATAGTTAGCAGGACTTGAATAGATACGACGTGCGCCCGCTTTTAATTGCCCTAATACATGCTCACACTCTTTCGCGTTATCACATACAATCGATAAGCCACCCGCCCGTTCCCCATAAATCCCGAAGATTTTAGAGAATGAGTTACTGACTAATACAGGTAACCCTGCTTTTGCCATAGCGCGAACCGCATAAGCATCATCATCTAAACTTTCAGCAAATCCCTGATAAGCAATATCAAGGAAAGGGATTGCTTGACGCGCTTTGAGGATCTCAATGACCTGATCCCATTGTGCTTTGGTGAGATCGGATCCTGTTGGATTATGGCAACATGGGTGCATCAGTACGATGCTTTTTTCAGGAAGTTTTTTAAAGCAATCTATTAATGCATCGAATTTGACCCCTTTGGTTTCGGGATCAAAATAAGGATAATAATTTACTTTAAAACCGGAGCCCGCAAAAATAGACGCATGATTGTCCCAAGTGGGATCACTGATCCAAACTTCAGAGCTTGGAAAATAGCGATGTAGAAAATCTGCGCCGACTTTTAGCGCTCCGGAGCCACCTAATGTTTGTATGGTAGCAATCTTTTTGTCTGCAATAAGCGGGTTATCAGCACCAAAAAGGAGAGTCTGTACTTCGTGGCGATAAGGGGCGAGTCCTTCCATTGGCAAATACAGTGTTGCGGTAGGTGTCATCGCATTAAGCTGCTGACGCGCCACAGACACAGTGCCTAGAATGGGGGTTTTGCCTTCTTCATCATAATAAAGACCAATACTTAGGTTAATTTTATCTTGACGTGGATCTTTATTATAGACATCCATTAATGAGAGAATCGGATCTCCCGCAAACGCTTCAACCTGTTGAAACACGGCTTTTATTCTCCAATCACTTTTTGTGTGCCAGATAGATACAATATCTTGTGTGCTATTGTTCGTCTAGGTATTCCATAATGACGCGCGAAGTTAATTTGGTAATTAATTCGTACGCGCTAATACCACTATATTTGGCAATTTCTTCTACGGGTAGCACATCTCCCCATAAAATAGCTTCATCACCGACACGATCAATTAGCTCAGATCCCAAATCGACGCTGATCATATCCATAGAAACGCGTCCAACAATCGGCACTTTTCGACCGTTGATCCAAACAGGAGTACCAGAAGGTGCACTACGTGGGTAACCATCACCATAACCGATAGCAATAACACCCAGATAAGTATCTTTTTCACTTACCCATGTACCACCATAACCAACGGGTTCACCTGCTTTATGTTTACGAACCGCAATAAGGCTCGTTTTTAGTGTCATTGCCGGGGTTAAACCAAAGTCTTTACCTGTTCTGTTATCACCCGTTGGTGAGATACCGTATGTGATGATCCCAGGGCGAACCCATTGATAATGGACTTGTGGCCAAAATAAAATTCCCGCAGAAGCTGCGATAGATTTATCACCCGCTTTATCTTGGATAAAGGCTTGAAATAGCTGAATTTGATTTTGTGTGACTTCAGGAATATCAGGCTCATCCGCGCGACTAAAATGACTGACCAAATTGACGGGTTGTTGGACATTTTTACAAGCACAAAGTCGTTGATAAAAAGCCTCAGCTTCTTCAGGACGGACGCCTAAACGATGCATTCCAGTATCGAGCTTCATCCAGACTTTTACGGGTTCTTCTAAATCAGCATTTTCTAACGCTTCGAGTTGCTCTTCACTATGAACAACAGTCTCAATATGGTTAACCACCAAAATGGGTAAATCAACAGCATCAAAGAAGCCTTCAAGTAGTAGGATGGGTTTCACAATCCCCCCACTACGTAATGTTAAAGCTTCACCGATACGTGCTACGCCAAAACAATCAGCATCATCCATTAAAGTATATGCTGTTTCTAATAACCCATGACCATAAGCGTTTGCTTTCACGACAGCTATCAGGTGGCTATGTGGTGCATAGTCTCTCACATGCTGAAAATTGTGACGCAGAGCGCGGCGATCTATTACTGCGGTTGCCGCTTTCATGTTATTTCTCTATTTCCTTTTATTCCGTCAAGGTGGATGGTTATTCGTCGTCGTAAGCAGGGCCTGCGTAGTTATCAAAGCGAGACCATTGACCATTAAAGGTTAGTCTTACCGTACCGATAGGGCCATTACGCTGTTTACCAATGATAATTTCTGCCACCCCTTTTAGGTCGCTATTTTCGTGATAAACTTCGTCACGATAGATAAACATAATCAAGTCGGCATCTTGCTCAATAGAGCCGGATTCACGTAAGTCAGAGTTAACTGGGCGCTTATCAGCACGTTGTTCCAAACTACGGTTTAACTGTGACAGAGCGACAACAGGAACCTGTAATTCTTTAGCTAATGCTTTCAAAGAGCGTGAAATTTCAGCAATTTCTAAAGTTCGGTTCTCAGATAATGAAGGTACTCTCATTAACTGCAAGTAGTCAATCATGATTAGGCTTAAACCGCCATGTTCACGATAAATTCTTCGGGCACGAGAGCGCACCTCGGTGGGGGTTAAACCAGAGGAATCATCAATATACATATTACGTTTTTCAAGCAAAATACCCATGGTACTTGAAATACGCGCCCAATCTTCATCGTCAAGTTGCCCAGTACGAATACGGGTTTGATCCACGCGAGACAATGAAGCGAGCATACGCATCATGATTTGGTTACCTGGCATCTCTAAGCTAAAGATAAGTACAGGTTTTTCTTCCGTCATTGCCGCATTTTCGCATAAGTTCATCGCGAAGGTGGTTTTACCCATAGAAGGACGTGCTGCGACAATAATTAAATCTGATTTTTGCAGTCCGGCGGTTTTTTTATCCAGATCTTGATAGCCACTGGATACCCCCGTCACACCATCATGAGGTTTTTGGTAGAGTTGCTCTATTTTTTCAACGGTTTCTTCTAAAATGGCATCAATTGCTTTTGGCCCTTCATCTTTATTGGCGCGGGTTTCGGCAATTTGAAAGACGCGAGATTCAGCAAAATCGAGCAGATCTTCGCTGGTGCGTCCTTGGGGATCAAATCCAGCATCAGCAATTTCATTGGCGACTTTGATCATATCGCGAACGACAGCACGCTCACGTACAATGTCGGCATAAGCGTTAATATTGGCTGCACTTGGCGTATTTTTGGATAGTTCTGCTAAATAAGCAAAGCCTCCAACGCTTTCTAATTCTGCGTTTTGTTCTAGTGCTTCTGATAAGGTTATCAGATCAATAGGTTTACCCAGCTCAAGTAAACGCTGCATTTGCGCAAAAATAGTGCGATGAGGTCGGCTATAAAAATCATCGGCAGTGACACGCTCGGAGACATTATCCCAACGCTCGTTATCTATCATTAGACCGCCTAACACCGATTGTTCGGCTTCTAGCGAATGGGGGGGAAGCTTCAACCCTTCCATTTGGCGATCTTTTATCTCAGACATTAGCTTGTCAGTGGTCTTGTTTCTGGCCATAAATCCTGCACAAAGTCGAAAAAATATCAATCAGCGCATTAGTATACGCTAACCCAATAATCTGTGCCTTGTAGAAATAACGATCATTTGTCATTATCTCTACAGGTCGTTACAACGCTGGTTTATATAATCCTAGGTCAATCATCAATCTTATAAAGGAGATTACGATGGCTAAACGCATTCAGTTTGCAGCTCATGGTAATGCCGATGTACTCGAGCTAACTTCATTTACCCCCGCCCCTCTAGGCGATAACGAAGTACAGGTTGCCAATAAAGCCATTGGCATTAATTATATTGATACTTATGTGCGTAGCGGATTATATCCAGTAGAGCATTTCCCAAGTGGCTTAGGAACTGAAGCTGCCGGTGTTGTGATTAAAACAGGCGCTCATGTTACTTCACTTAAAGAAGGGGATAGAGTTGTATATGCACAATCTCCATTAGGCGCCTACAGCGATACGCATAATGTACCAGAAAATAAAGTAGCTCGCCTGCCTGATAATATCTCTTTTGAACAAGCCGCCGCCTCTTTTTTGAAAGGATTAACGGTTTATTATCTATTCAATGAAACATACAAATTACGTGCAGGGGAAACCTTTTTATTCCATGCAGCGGCTGGTGGCGTCGGGCTAATTGCCAGCCAATGGGCGAAAGCGATTGGCGCTAAAATGATTGGTACTGCAGGCAGTGATGAGAAAGTGGCTAAAGCTAAGGCCGCAGGTGCATGGAAAGTGATTAACTATCAAACTGAATCTATTGTTGAACGTGTCCTTGCGCTCACCAATAACCAAAAAGTACCCGTTGTGTATGATTCTGTTGGCAAAGCAACTTGGTTGGATTCGTTGCACTGTTTGCAACGCCGAGGCTTAATGGTCAGTTTTGGTAACGCTTCTGGTGCGGTAACAGGGGTTGATTTAGGTATTCTTAATAAATTGGGTTCACTTTATGTTACTCGTCCTTCTATTTCCGGCTACATTACGACGCGCGAAGAGTTAGATGCAGCAAGTGAAGCACTATTTACGTTAATTGGTCGTGGTAAAATTGATGTCAGTGTGCCAGATAATCAGAAATTTGCATTAGCTGATGCTAAAGCCGCACACCGTTATCTTGAAAGTCGTCAATCTCAAGGTTCAAGTCTATTGATCCCATAGTTTTTAAAGGTTACAAGTATAAAAAATCCATCTTTATTAACTGATTAACTAAATAGTTGATTAAGCAATTTGAGTAAGATGGATTTTTATCACGGGTTAAAAAGGACTATTTTTCGGTCACAAACTTAAGCGCATTCTCTAGCACGGTTAAATCAGCACCTTGTTTGTGGGCATTTTCACTTAAATGACGACGCCATTGTCTCGCCCCAGGAATACCTTGGAAAATTCCCAACATATGGCGGGTGATATGACCTAAATAAGTGCCTTGTGAGAGCTCTTTTTCAATATAAGGATACATGGCTTTTACGGCAGCGACGGCATTAGCAACAGGTAACTGATTATCAAAAAGCACGTGATCCACATGAGCCAATATTGAGGGATTTTGATAAGCTTCGCGACCTACCATAACACCATCCATATATTTTAAGTGCTCCTGCGCCTCTTCTAGTGACTTAATTCCCCCATTAATTGCCATAGTGAGATGCGAGAAATCACGTTTTAATTGATAAACACGAGGATAATCTAAAGGAGGTACTTCGCGGTTTTCTTTGGGGCTTAATCCCGATAACCAAGCCTTGCGAGCATGAATAATAAAGGTATCGCAGTTATTATCACGGCTGACGGTATCAATAAAATCACATAGAAATTGATAGCTATCTTGGTTGTCGATGCCAATACGTGTTTTTACCGTCACAGGAATATCGACCACATCACGCATGGCTTTCACGCAATCTGCAACGAGTTGTGCTTCACCCATTAAACAAGCACCAAAACGTCCATTTTGTACCCGATCAGAAGGGCAACCTACATTTAAATTAATTTCATCATAGCCACGCTCTTGTGCCAATTTTGCACATTGCGCTAACGCTTGTGGATCACTGCCGCCAAGCTGTAATGAGATCGGGTGCTCTTCGTTGCTATATTTTAAATAATCACCTTTGCCATGAATAATGGCACCTGTTGTGACCATTTCAGTATACAGCAAAGTATTTTTGGTAAGCTGGCGAAAGAAATAACGGCAATGGCGATCAGTCCAATCGAGCATAGGTGCAACAGAGAAGCGATTAAGTGGGTAATTCCCTTGAGTGCCCTGTGTTTGCTTGTTTTCTAGTGTTTTATCGGTTGGTGTATTTTCGTGCATTATAACCCATTTTAGTGTGTTTTCTCTTTATCAGGACACCAATGAGGACACCAGATTTTGGTGTTTTACTGAGAGTAAGAGAGGATTTATATCGAGATGGCTTACTATAGCATAACAAAATGTGATAGAGCAGGTGGTGTGATCTTTCCCTAAAACGAGACCGATATAATTAGATTTTATGTACGAAGCTTAATTATTGATGAACTAATCTAGGTTTAATTATTAGAGGGTTGAACTTAATAAACAGAAACAGAGTACTGTGCTTAAGATATCAATGGATAAGTTATTAGATCGAAAAGGGCTCCTACCTATAAGGAGCCCTTCGAAAATATCTCGCTAACGGGGTCTAAGACCAACCAGCTTCACACTGTACCGCGCTTTCAATCTAGTGACGTTTCCGTCGATGATTAGATTCTAGTCAATTCCCGATTGATGTCAAGTAGCTTGTTCTTCATCGGATGTATAGATATACTTTTTTATCATCAGAGTGGAATATCAATATGCCTGTAAAATCAATAATTAAGATGCTATCTAACTCTCGACTCTCTACTTACAAACAACCACACTTATGCGATGTAAGCGATGAACAAAGCTTAGGGTTATATGTGTGGAATAAACAGTTATCAGGTCTCTTTTATCCAGTACTTCAAGTATTAGAAGTCTCTTTGCGTAATGCTATCAATAATGCTTACATCGAATACCATGAGCAGTTAGTCGAAGCAAATTATCAACCACAAGATTGGGCTAAAGAGAAAGCCAAAATAGACCAGTTTTGGTTTAGTAATTCTTATACAAATCAAAATAATAGTAAGGGGTTTCAACAGATAGTTAAAGCTAAGAAGGATTTAGTTAGAGAGGGTAAAGCTATTACTCCTGATAATCTAATTGCGAAACTAACATTTGGTTTTTGGGTTCACTTAACAGACAAGAATCATCGTTCAAGCCAATCCCTTGCTAATCCTCCTATTATCGAGCTTTGGCCAAAGCTTAATAATTTTGTTTTTCCATATGCTAAGGACTTAAATGGTACCTCTTTGAGTATTAACCATATTAGCTCAAATTTATTTGAAATAAATAGGCTTAGAAATCGTATTGCGCACCATGAACCTATCTGGAAAGCAATAGATTTGTTTGATTCTGATGACAGCATAAATATGGTTATTTCACATTACGAACGATGCTTAAAAGTCATTCATTGGATTAACCCTAACAATTTAAAGTTATTATCTGTCATAGACAACGACAAATTGATGGGAATAGCTTGCACTCAACATACGCTATGGCGAAGTAAAATGTTAGCATCGGGACTTTATTCTGTTCCAGATATCATTAAATGGAAAGAAAGACATGAAATCAACACCAGACGCAAAGGTGAAGTCGTTAGTGTGACAGCAAATTATGCGATTATACGCTGTAAAAAGTCACATCAGATATTTTACACCAACCAATCAATGCAAAAGAGACGAAAAGCTTGGCCTTTAACGGTTGGTATTGATGTTACTTTCATTCCAAAACCAGCCTCAGCTCAAGGCAACCATCCCAATGCGACTCAAGTAAAACAATGAAAAAGATTTATATTGTGCACTCACTGGTCTGGATCTTTGATCCCATTCAAATGGAAGTGCATCCTGTCTAAGAAAAACTAAATTATTTAATGAGTATAAATACACAGTATATTATCTTAATAATTAAATTTATCTCAATGCTATTAAAAATGAAAATAGCCAATGCTCAAAAATCTACGTTATAAAACAAAAGTAAAAATAAAAAATAGAAAAGGAGCATTGGTTATGAATATTGAAAGGAAAATACTAGTCAAACTAAAAAATATACATTCACTTGATCAAAATAAAAAACTATTACGCTCTGGTTACCATAATCAATATAATACATTTTTATCTAATATTTCTTTTGTTCCAGTATTATCGTCATCACAATTACCACCTAAAAATCATCTTTCTCTTACATCAAATCATTTAAATGATTACTATTATTTAAATTTACCCAATGATAACACATATACATTAGATGAAATTATTAAAATATTAAAACAACATCCTGATATAGAATATGTGCAAAAAATTCCAAAATTACCTGTACAGCCACCTAATATTACGCCGGATTTAACTCGCCATCAGCATTATTTAAAAACCCCCAAAATAAAATCAAATGAAATAACTGGGTTAGGTATTATAGACGCTTGGAATAAAAATGCTTATGGACAAGGTATACAGGTGGCCGATATTGAGTGGGATTTTGATTTATCACATCCCGATTTGTTAGCTAATAATATCACGCCACTTTTTCCTTTAACTGAAAAAACCGATCAAGCCGACCATGGTACGGCAGTGGCGGGGTTAATTATGGGGAAAAAAGACGGTAAAGGTATTACTGGGCTTGCTTATAAATTAGATATGTTTTATGCCATATCAGAATTAAGCAGTGGTCGTATTGAAGCAATTATTGCCAGTAAACAGAAATTACACGCGGGTGATATTGTTTTATATGAGATGCAGACAGTTTGTGAACATCATGCTTATGTTCCTGCTGATTATGAAATGCATATCTGGGAGGCAACTCGTACATTAACAGAAGCGGGGATTATTGTGATCATGGCTGCCGGCAATGGGGGGGTTGATCTCGATTTACCTTTTTATGATAGCTATCGTCAACGTAGCGATAACCACTCTATACGTGTCGGTGCGGGCTCGCCTTATACGCTAAATCGTTTACCTTTCTCAACGCATGGCTCCCCCATTCATGTGCAAGCATGGGGAGAAGATGTGACCACTGCCGGATATGGTGATCTTTTTCATGGTGACGGGAATAACAAATATATGGCTAATTTTAGTGGAACATCATCAGCCTGTGCATTAGTCGCGGGGGCGGCTGCGGTTATTCAATCTTGGTATAAAGATAAAACCAACACGGTGTTAACGCCAATAGAGATGCGAGAGCTACTGATTAAAACAGGAACCTATCCATCATTAAATGAAAAGATAGGCCCTTTGCCTAATGTAAATAATGCCATCTTACATTTAAAAAATTTAATCCAATATAATTAATAGAAAGGATACCTTCTATGGCTTAAGACTATGGAAGGTATTTTTAGTATTTATCTTGCTGAAAATAATCTTTTTTAAGTCTGTTTTAGACTTGAAAATACCGCGATAGAATGATTTGTGATAAAAAATTTATTTAATCATAAATTAAAATAATTTATTAGTATTTATGCTTATTATTAATTATTTGATTATATTCTATTTTTTGTTTTTTATAACAAAGTCGAGAGTTATGATGAAAAGCTTAAAAATGAATAGTTTTTCATAAGAAATGTACCTTTTTGCTTTCAATTTTACCTCACTACGTTTATCATTTGCCCCTTGTACTATACATACGGCGTTGCTGGTTTTGGGCTTCTGTGGAGCATACTGCTCCGGCAGCTCACACAGTCTTTTCCGGCGGCGGTTCTATCTGCATTATTCTTCGGGATAGAGTATTACCTTAAATGACTGAGAAAACATCTCTGACACCACTAGTCGAATTAAAATCCTTAAGTAAAGGTTTCGACGGAAAACAAATCATTTCCCGCCTCGATCTGACTATCAACCATGGCGAGTTTTTAACCATACTCGGCCCTTCAGGCTGTGGTAAGACGACGGTATTACGTTTAATTGCGGGCTTAGAAGACGCGGATGATGGACAAATTATCCTAGATGGACAGGATATTACCCATATTCCAGCAGAACAGCGTTTTGTAAATACCGTTTTCCAAAGTTATGCCCTGTTTCCCCATATGACCGTATTTGAAAATGTGGCTTTTGGTCTACGTATGCAGAAAACACCTGCTGCAGAGATCAATAGTCGCGTTATGGAAGCGTTACGTATGGTGCAACTGGAGGACTTTGCCCAACGCCGTCCTGCTCACCTTTCTGGTGGTCAACAGCAACGCGTCGCGATTGCACGGGCGGTGGTCAATAAGCCGAAGGTATTGTTGTTAGACGAATCATTGTCTGCTCTGGATTACAAATTACGTAAGCAGATGCAAAATGAGCTAAAAGCCTTACAACGAAAACTGGGGATCACCTTTATTTTCGTCACCCACGATCAGGAAGAAGCACTGACTATGTCAGATAGGATCGTGGTAATGAAAGAAGGGCGTATTGAGCAAGACGGCACGCCTCGAGAAATCTATGAAGAGCCAACTAACTTATTCGTTGCTCAATTTATAGGTGAAATCAATATCTTTGATGCACGTGTCCTACATCGTATTGATGAGACACGTATTAGAGCGGATGTTGAAGGGCACGAATGCGATATTTATACGCAATTACCTGTTACTCAAAATCAGCAACTGAAAGTGTTACTCAGACCAGAAGATCTGCGCGTTGAAGAGATACACGATCTTGAAAACCTTCCGGGACTTATCGGTTATGTTCGTGAACGTAACTATAAAGGCATGACGCTAGATTCTGTTGTTGAAATGGAAAATGGCAAGATGGTGATGGTGAGTGAATTCTTTAATGAAGATGATCCGGATGTTGATCACTCGTTAGACCAAAAGATAGCGGTAACTTGGGTTGAGAGCTGGGAGGTCGTGCTGGCTGATGAAGAAAACACGTAAACTATTTCAAAACATCGTTATTACTGGTGTTGTGGGTTGGTTAATGGTGTTCGTCTTCTTACCGAATATCATGATCATCGCCACCAGTTTTTTAACCCGTGATGATGCGAATTTAGTCGAGATGGTTTTTACACTCGATAACTATTATCGCTTATTTGATCCAATGTATGCAGAAGTATTACTGCACTCTATTAATATGGCATTGGTAGCGACCTTAGCTTGTTTAATATTAGGTTATCCTTTTGCTTTTTTTCTGGCAAAAATGCCTAAGAAAATACAACCATTACTGCTGTTTTTATTAATAGTTCCCTTTTGGACTAACTCACTTATTCGTATTTATGGGTTAAAGATTTTTCTTAGTACGAAAGGCTATTTTAATGAGTTTCTATTGTGGATAGGGCTTATCGATAAACCGCTAAGGATTATCTATACCCCAGAGGCGGTAGTATTAGGGTTGGTTTATATTTTATTACCTTTTATGGTTCTGCCACTCTATTCCAGCATTGAAAAACTGGATAAACCCTGTTTGGAAGCGGCTCGAGATCTCGGTGCGAATAAATTACAGACCTTTATTCGTATTATTATCCCATTAACTATGCCGGGGATCATCGCAGGTTGTTTATTGGTAATGTTACCTGCCATGGGCTTATTCTTTGTGGCGGACTTAATGGGGGGCGCGAAAAACCTACTTATTGGTAACGTAATAAAGAGCCAATTCTTAAATATTCGCGACTGGCCATTTGGGGCAGCTACCAGTATCTGTTTAACACTGGTGATGGGGTTAATGCTATTTGTGTATTACCGAGCCGTAAAACTACTGCATAAGAAGGTAGAAATAGAATGATAGGACGGTTATTGCGGGGTGGATTTATGTCCATCATTTACGCGTATCTTTATATCCCGATTATCATTCTGATAGTTAACTCTTTTAACTCATCACGTTTCGGGATCAACTGGAAAGGCTTTACCACTGACTGGTATACCATTTTATTAAATAATGACAGCCTGCTACAAGCTGCAGGGCATTCATTAACGATGGCAGTCACCTCAGCAACCTTTGCGACGTTAATTGGTTCATTGGCTGCGGTGGCGCTTTATCGTTATCGTTTTCGTGGTAAAAAGTTTGTTGGTGGTATGCTGTTTGTGGTGATGATGTCGCCAGATATTGTGATGGCGATTTCATTATTGGTTTTATTTATGCTATTAGGCATTTCCTTAGGGTTTTGGTCATTACTGGTGTCGCATATTACCTTTTGTCTGCCTTTTGTGGTGGTCACGGTCTATTCGCGACTCAGTGGTTTTGATGTCAAAATGCTTGAAGCCGCTAAGGATCTAGGGGCGGGTGAATTTACTATTTTACGTAAAATCATTATGCCATTAGCGATGCCAGCAGTAGCCTCGGGTTGGTTATTAAGCTTTACGTTATCGATGGATGACGTGGTTGTCTCTTCTTTTGTGACTGGACCAAGCTATGAAATTTTACCATTAAAAATTTACTCAATGGTAAAAGTGGGTGTTTCACCGGAAGTGAATGCACTGGCAACCATCCTTTTAGGGCTATCATTAGTATTAGTATTAATTAGTCAGTTGATCTTACGAGATAGAACTGGCAAAGCGTAATTTAAAAGTATTAGTGCGAGTTTCTCGCACTTTTTACGGTCTTGATGACCAAATCTGTTGGAGGTAGGCGTTACGCCTATTTGATATTAACGCATCAACCACTGAAGGAAGCCTAAATGAAAAAGTGGTCCTCTGTACTTGCTGCCAGTGTAATGGCATTAAGTATTGGTACAGCATCGGC
The DNA here is from genome assembly GCF_001808035.1 of Proteus sp. HMSC14B05. NCBI lineage: Bacteria > Pseudomonadati > Pseudomonadota > Gammaproteobacteria > Enterobacterales > Morganellaceae > Proteus > Proteus sp. HMSC14B05. The sequence goes on from NZ_KV791983.1 coordinate 46,916, forward strand.
TGATGATGGTAAGACAATCTATTTCTATAACTGGACGGAATATGTACCGCCAGGATTGCTGGAACAGTTTACAAAAGAAACTGGGATTAAGGTGATTTACTCCACCTACGAATCTAACGAAAGCATGTATACCAAATTAAAAACCTATAAAGATGGTGCTTATGATTTGGTGGTTCCTTCAACTTATTTTATTTCTAAAATGAGCCATGAGGGGATGCTACAGAAGATTGATAAATCGAAGCTCAGTAATTTTGATAATCTTGACCCAAGTTTATTACATAAATCATTCGATCCTCAAAATGACTACTCAATCCCTTATATTTGGGGAGCGACTGCGATAGGGATTAATAGTGATGAAGTTGATGTAAGTAGCATTACTTCATGGGCTGATTTATGGAAACCGGAATATAAAGATAGCTTACTGTTAACGGATGATGCACGTGAAGTATTCCAAATGGCTTTATTAAAATTAGGCTATTCAGGTAATACCACAGATCCAAAACAGATTGAAGAAGCCTATAAAGAGTTACAAAAGCTGATGCCTAATGTACTGGCTTTTAATTCGGATAATCCTGCCAATCCTTATATGCAAGGAGAAGTGAATCTAGGGATGATCTGGAATGGCTCTGCATTTATTGCGCGAGAAGCCGGTGCTCCTATTGAGTTGGTATGGCCAAAAGAGGGCGGTATCTTCTGGATGGACAGCTTAGCTATTCCTGCAAATGCAAAAAATGTTGAAGGTGCGCATAAGCTTATCGACTTCTTATTACGCCCTGAAGTTGCTGCAAAAGTGGCTGAAAATATCGGCTATCCAACACCTAATTTAGCGGCACAAAAATTATTGCCAAAAGCTATCACAAAAGATAGCTCACTTTACCCTAGTGAAGAGATTATCAGTAAAGGCGAATGGCAAAATGATGTGGGTGAAGCGACGGTTTTATACGAAAGCTATTACCAAAAACTGAAAGCGGGTCGTTAATTAAGTTTATCAGTACCAAAAAGCCACCGTTAAACGGTGGCTTCTTATTTTGTATAGAAAAAAGAGAACATTATCATTAAATCAACGATAAAATAGATGACAGTGTGTATTTGAACCGAAAGGATAATTAAGTTAAGGGCGATTAGTGCCATTTTTTATACAAGCCTCGGCAATCAGCAGGCTGTTTTTTTCTTGTATATTTCGTTGTTGCTCAATATTAATCATATAGTTACTTTGTAAGAAATAGCTGATATGAACATCAAACTTTTCAGTAATTAAATAAACAAACTCAATACTGATCCTATTTGTTCCTCGTTCATACCGTGAAAGTTGTTGCTGACTTATGCCTAACTCTTTGGCAAATAGTTTCCCCGAATATTTTAAATTTTTTCGCAAGTGACGTATTCGTTGTCCTATACGAAAATTAATCGTTTTGCTGCTATCAATCATTTCATCAGCCTTAAAAATTCAAATCATTATTGATAAGAAAAAGTGAGACTGGCTAATCCGTTTGCTTTACCCGGTTTTAGTGTCCCAGTCGTGATATAGCGAGTTGACAGGTTTAATATGTAGTTTTCGTTGTTAGAAGTTGTTATATGGAGTAAACGTTGGTTAGGTTGTCCTATCGCACTGATATCAGGGCCATACACCACGGGAGTTGGATTATCATTAAAGAAAAATTGAATACCAATACCAGAAGCATCAGAGTCTGATGTCAGTGTGAGGATATCTGTATTATTAGAATAGGTAGACTGATCGGTCATGCTGGCATATAAATGCACATTACTATCGCATGTAACAGAGATGGGTTTAGCCTGACTTTTTGATGTTGAACCAATGGCTGCCATATCTCGCATTGAGATATCACCTAATTCATAGGTGAGATTTTTGGTATTTACGGTACAGCCTCGAGCTTTAATAGTAATAGTGACGGGGTTAATTGCTACGATAGAGGTATTATTGCCTTTATGGCCTCCACCATATTCAGACCATGTATTGGCGATAACTGTATATGGAATGTTATAAACGCCAGTCTCAAGATGTTTATCTGTCACCACAAAGACGACTTTGCCTTTCAGTGAAACGCGATCCACATTATGGTTAACGGTAGAGCCTACTGCAGGATAAATCACCGTTGCACCCGAACCGTTATCAACATCAATAGGTACGTAAGCAACACTATCATTGTTATCTTTTAAACCAAAAGCATAGCCGATACCTTTAACTCCGGGGAGTGAATAAACAGGATAACGATTACTACCTTCGTAATAGTAGATCCCGCTAATTTTTGAACCAGTAGCATTAGCATAGAGGGTTTCAACCCAACATTTTTGCAAAAATTTCTTCTCACATTTGAAACCATTATGGACAGAGGTTTCACCTATCCAAGTTGACGTGATGGGCGTTCCTGCGGGAGTACCATCGGCGGCACCATCAAAATTCATAGGTGGAGGGGTTACCACTAATGGATCTGCAATAGCCCATGCCATTTGGCTCGGGATACAAAGAAGAGAAACCAGCAATGTGAAGAAAGAAAAAGAGCGTGTCATTATTGGTACTCCAGTAAAAAGGTTGCTGTTGCATTCGCCGATCCGGCTTGAACAGGAAGTTGAGTCGCTACATAGCGAGCATAAAATTGCAGGGTATTATCTTGGTTAGGCAATAAGGTATAAGACTGGCTTTTATCGTTAATATCGATGGAAGCTCCTGAGTTATCCATAATGGAAATGGCAACTCCCTTGGCACCCGTTGCATCAATGGCGAGTAAGGCGTTATCAATAGGATCGGCACGACCATTAAAACTAACCTTCACAGCACTGGCTTCAGGTTGGCAATCGACTAATTTAATACTAAAAGGGATAACAGGCGTACGTTGTTGCGTTATCGTCGTAGAAATAAAATCTTTTGTGGCGATTTGGCCTAATTTTACGGTAATACGTTTTGAGTTTGTCTCTACCGTACATGTGTTTCCTGTTACTCTGGCATTAATGTGTACCAATGTATCGTAAGCAGATCCCTTAGTGGTAAACAGTAATGACAACGCTACAATAAGCATTAATTTGTGCATTATTGGCACTCCTGTGTCATTTTCACAAAAGGTTCATCAAGTTGAGAGGCGGGTAATTGATAGTTCACTTGACAGTATTGAGAGGCATTATGCCCCCAGCGGATCTCTAATTTTCCTGAATCAGGGACACCCGATAAGTAGAGTAAGCCATCATCGCCAACAATACCGGACAGATGATTTTGTTTATCAGTTGCTATTGCCCCAAAAGGGAGTGGGCGACCTTGGTGTTGTAGCGTCAGTAATAAGCGATACCCTTTTTTAGCATCAAACTGAACTTTAATGACGGCGCCTTGTGTTGGGATCACTTGCTTAATGTTTTGCTCAATTTCAACATTATCGGGTAATGCGGTGGTGTCTAATGCCACTCGATTTTGTCGATAAGCGGTAGCATAGGGAATAACGGCAAACCCTCGCCAGTCAGTATAAACCCCTGTCGCATTATCAATCGGTACATCCGCAGTATTACGAGCATCTACTAAAATGGCATTAGCGCTTAAGGGTTGGCTTAAGGTTAATCCGCCACTATGGAGTAGCATACCTCCAGCGAGGCTATAGTTAATTTGTTGAGCATCTTGATGATAGTTATAGCTAGCATTTAAATTGCCATAGCGACTTTGATAACCCAACGCCGCACTACCGGTATAGTTTCCGCCTTGATTGCTATAACCTTGTTGAACACTGTAATTAAGGGTATTGTCTTCCAATAATGTACCAGCAATCCCCGCATTATGTGTCGAGTAACCGTTATTATTGTGGCTGTAATTATATGTGAGATAAGTGCTATTGATGGATTGATAACTTGTCGGCATTAGCAATTGTAATGGGATAGAAAGACCCACAGACAATGTTTGGTCACGCTGACCACTATTCATCATTCTGTTATAACTATAAATGACGTTATAAGAGAGCCCTTTAATATTGCCATTGTAGCCGGTTTGTACTAGGACATTTTTCTCATTAGTTCCCCAATAATTTTGCCAGTTGGTCATCATAAAAATAGAGCCATAATCCCCCAGTTGTTGTGATAAATTAATTTGTAGGCTCCCTTTCTTGCGATTATGCAAATTAAAATAACTCAACGGTTTTTTTTGATTATCTTCATACAGATAACCGGACATACGTGTATTTAATGTCTCATCTAATGTGTAAAAACCCGAAGTAGAGTAACGATAACCGAGCAATTGAAAGTTTGTGCCAAATTGGTTTAACGACTTGGCATAAAGAAAACGTAAAGAATAACCATCTGATGTTGAGTTATTTGGCAATTGGCTATGAGCAAAGGTGATATCGGTAGAGAAGGCACCTAGGGTACCCATATTTTTACCTGCTCCTAGGGCATAAGATTGGTAATCTTTTGTTGCTAATGCACCGCCATAGACAGTGGTGTCATAGGGTAAGCCATAAATAAGATGACCTTGTATAAAGCGAGGTTTTTTATGTTGGTTATTTTGGCGTATTTCACCGGCTTGGATGACAAACTGTTTTTGGCCTTCTCGCTGTAAAATAGGTACAGCAGAATAAGGCACAACATAGCTGTGTTTGCTACCATCATTTTCTTCAATGGTGACATAGAGGTCGCCACTATTTGACGTTGGATAGAGATCACGGATTTCAAAAGCACCCGGAGAAACAAAGGTTTGATAAATCACATAACCGTTTTGGCGGATCACCACTTTAGCATTGCCTTTAGCAATACCTCTGACTGCAGGTGCAAATCCTCTTTGGCTATCAGGTAGCATAGTGTCGTCACTTTCTAATGAAATACCTCGGAAATTAACACTGTCAAAAAGTGTTGATGAGGTATAACTATCACCAATTTGTAATTGGCTTCTTAATGACACAATATTGCGTTGCAGATAGGTATTGATATGGTTCCATTGGTTTTTCCCGTTTGACGAATTCCAAGTGGAATAATCGCGTAATCGCCAAGCACCAATATTGATCCCACTACGTAGATTTAAATAGTAGCTATTATTATGAGAATTTCCCCAGCTATTAGCGCCACTAAAGGTGTAATTTAAAATACCTGCTGTTATACCGTTATCCCATTTTTCTGGTGGAATATAACCGCGCGCTTTCAGATCTAACGCGGCTTGAGGGACTTGAATATTTAAAGCTTGTTTCTCAATATCATAATTAACAACAGAATCTGGAATGATTTTTTCAATATCAATACATTCATTTGCCGAGAATTTCTCAAAATCAGCAAATAGTTTAATATTGATCCCGAGTGATTGATAATCATCTCGATTTAAACAAGGAATAACATGGTTATCTTGACTAATAAAATGAATATTTTCACTACGCAGATACTCATGATTAAAAACAATATCAAGAAGATAATCACCGGGTTTAATGCGGTTGCCTGCTTCAAAATAACTTAAATCGGTGACGGCATCAGGAGAGTCAGCCAAAAATGCAGGATTAAATCGGTTTGCGCTATATGATGAAAAGGACAGCGTCAATGACAATGCAATGACACTTGGAAAGAGAAAATAAACGATATCTTTATTAGTATTCTTATTAACCATGGTTTTTGACCAACAGGGTTGAAAAAGATGCTGTGATTAATGAACGATTTCTTTTTTTAAAACAGGAGTCTGTGCGCCATAATCATTAATGGTTTGGAATGAAATGGTATTAGCATTCTGATTAACTTTTCCTAATGTTAATTGTGAAAATGGGTTAATCATAATACTTGAAGGAAGTTGACTGTCGGCTGCGGCTAAATTGACCATAGTAATATGATAAGGTGTTGGATTATGGGCAATTAACTCCCCATTTTTATAGGAAAAAGTCACTTCATTGGCATATTTTTCAGTATAAGCGGACAATCCACTAGGACGGTAGAAAAGCTTTATCCGACTCTGGATGGCAATTTGTAGTGTATTTTCATTAGCAAGCTTTTCATCTAAAGAAGGAATAGCTTTGACATTCATCCAAAATAAACTTTCGCGATCTGCAGGTAAAGGTTCACCTGTATACATAATTCTTAAAGCATTCTCTTTATTAGCGTCAAGAATATATAAAGGAGGGGTAACAATAAAATCATTATTTTTATTACCTTGATTATCAGATACCCATGATTGAATTAGAAAACTATTCTCTTTATCTGAATTAGTCACAACAAGATTAGTTTGTTTAATATTAGAATTATAAATAATACGCGTAGCACCTAATGAAACACCATTAGAATAAGCAATAAGTGGGAATAAAAAAATAATAAAAGCAAATATCTTTTTCATAATAAATATTTATTAGCTAATGAATATGGAGTAATAATACTTTTGATAAAAATAGGCCGTCCTTGGCGATAAGACATCAATCAAAAGTGATGAAGTGATTAAGAGTAAGTCACCATAAAGTTAGTTGTAACGTTTGCGCTACCTGCCTTCACTGTATCATCAGTGGAAATAAGAGAAGCGTTATAATTTAATTGGTTTTCACCTTCGATTAATTTTTGAGTTGAAGAAGGTTGTCCTGGAACAACATTTTTGCTGCTTGAATCGGTAATTTTTAACGCTACATTGGTTGCTGCGCCACTGCCTTGTAATGCGAATGCAGTTGCATCACCATCAGAAGCTGTACCGTTAAAGGTAATTGCTGCTAATGATGAAACAGTAATATCGCAGTTATTTAATTTAATGCTAAAAGGAATACGTCCTGTTTCATCACCTTTTTTAGTGAATTCAGCGACACGGAATTGACCCAAACGAACAGTTTGGTTACTTGAACTACTATCAACACCACAAGCAGCATTAACGACAGAACCTTCAAAGTTAATAGTACCACCATTAACTGTAACTTCTGTTGGTGCTGGTGTACCAGTATCTTCTGCTAGGGCAGGTGTAGCAATTATGGCCATTGCTGAAGTAATAATTGCAGATAATAATAACTTTTTCATTAAATGTTCCTATATTTTCAATATATATTTAATACTTAGCTTAATAAAATAAGCTAATATTTAATTCTGTTTTTATTATTAATAATAAAAAACAAGGATTAAATTATTTTTGGAAAATGCCAAATAAGACTATTTTATTTATTAAAACAAAAGCGAGCGATAGCAATCTTCGTGAAAACGAATAAATTGCCATATATTCACTTAAGTCAAATTTACAAAAATTATAAATGTGGTAAAAAAAATAGAGAAATCGTTTTAAACGATCGTTTTTTGCTGGTTTTATAGATAAATTCTATTAATATCTGCTCAACTATCGGTAATATTTAATTGTTAAAAAATAGAAAAATATATTATTTTGTCTAATGTTTTGTGAGTGATTTCTTATCTGATTGATATTGCTTGGTTTTTTATTTTATTTTATTACATCTATCTCATCATTTATCTGATGCATCGTAAAAAGATAGCGTACTTATACTTATAAGATGATGTTTCATAAAATGTATTTTATGGATAGTTTTTTTATAAAATGAAACGAAAAATGGCTTTTTGTTAAGCAAAAAAGCACGCTGAAAGGGGGCATTTAAGTAAATTTTAAAATTAAAATTTATTATTTGTAAATAAAATAGAAATATTGTTTATTCATTTTTATTGGAAATTACAAAGCGTATTTTTATCGTATAAAAATAAAAGATACTTTTATTACTCGTATTGGGAGTAAATCAATATATTTAATTTGCTATATTAATTGTAACAAAATGTTTCATTTTCGAGTGCGCTTCTTCTATAGGGAGTGAGTAATTCAAGCAATTATCCCGATTCTGTTTTACTATCGGCTATATAGAGAAAAACTTAAATCTGAAGGTATAAACATGATTTCCAGTACATCAAAAGGAACACTCTATGGCATTGTGGCGATATTCCTTTGGAGTACCATTGTTGGGTTAATTCGCAATATCAGTGAGTATTTTGGTGCGGTAGGGGGTGCTGCGCTGATTTACACAACGGGAACGCTATTTTTGATTTTGATCTTAGGGGTACCTAAGTTATCTCTTTTTCCTAAGCGTTACCTTGCTTGGGGGGCACTTTTATTTGTTAGCTATGAAATCTGTTTATCGTTGGCGCTAGGATTTGCTAGTGATAGAGCACAAGCTATAGAGCTTGGCATGGTTAACTATTTATGGCCCAGCTTTACACTGGCATTAGCGGTGTTCTTAAATAAACAGCGATTCTCTATCCTATTGATTGTGGGTTTATTATGCTCATTCAGTGGGCTTGTTTGGGTTGTTAGTGGTGATAATCCACTGACAATAGAAAGCTTATGGAATAATATTTGTCGTAACCCTCTCAGTTATATTTTGGCGTTTATCGGCGCCGTGTTATGGGCATTTTACAGTAATGTGACTCGTCTTATTTCGGGGGGACATAATGGTATTGTGCCTTTCTTTTTCTTAACGGCATTGGCACTTTGGGGGCAATATATTTTTTCTGCTCCAATCGAGTGGGTGGTTAATGTAAAAAGTATCTCACTGTTACTTATTACTGGGGCTGCGATAGGGTTAGCTAATGCGGCGTGGACGGCAGGAATGATCAGCGGTAATGTGACATTATTAGCGACGCTTTCTTATTTTACTCCGGTAATTTCTACGGCTTTTTCATCCCTACTACTCTCTACAGCACTCTCTTTTTCATTTTGGCAAGGCGTTATGATGGTGACAGGCGGCTCTTTAATTTGTTGGTTAGCGACTCGTCAAAAAATGACAAAAATGCCAAAAACGAGCAAATCGAATGTAAAACAGGGTTCTTAAGTCAAATTTTCGTGCCAATTGGGGGTATTTGAATAAATACTCTCGATTTTAAAAAAGTCTCATTGGTATAAGTTGAAATTTTTTCACTATGCGACAAGGCTAATATCCGCTTATCTATATTACTTATAAGTTAAAAGATCTAACTTTTATTTAGATGCTACCTATATGATAAGAACAAAGGGATTGCTATGAAACTTGAGACACTTTCTGTTCACGCTGGTTATTCACCTGATCCAACCACCAAAGCTGTTGCGGTGCCTATTTACCAAACCACCTCTTATGCATTTGATGATACGCAACATGGTGCTGATCTATTTGACTTAAAAGTACCTGGCAATATCTACACGCGTATCATGAACCCAACCAATGATGTATTGGAACAACGCGTTGCCGCCTTAGAAGGAGGGATTGCGGCAGTTGCTGTGGCATCGGGTATGGCTGCGATTACTTATGCTATCCAGACCATTGCACAAGTGGGCGATAACATTGTGTCGGTTGCGAAACTCTATGGTGGTACATATAACTTAATGGCACATACTTTTCCCCGTATCGGTATCGAAGCGCGTTTTGCCCCCCATGATGATCTGCTGGCACTTGAAGCGTTAATTGATGAGAAAACCAAAGCGGTATTTTGTGAATCTATCACTAATCCAAGTGGTAATATTGTTGATATTCAAGCTCTCGCCACTGTGGCTCATCGTCATGGTGTCCCTTTAATTGTTGATAATACGGTAGCAACGCCTTACCTATGTCGCCCTTTTGAGCATGGTGCTGATATTATTATTCACTCACTCACTAAATATATTGGTGGTCATGGTAACTCTATTGGTGGGATCGTCGTTGATTCAGGTAAATTTCCTTGGGCTGAACATAAAGATCGTTTTGAAATCCTCAATACACCGGATGTCTCTTATCATGGGGTTAATTATGTTGAGCACTTTGGTGCGGCTGCTTATATTGCGCGATGCCGTGTTGCTCCATTGCGTGGAACAGGAGCCGCCCTTTCGCCATTTAACGCCTTCTTAATTCTTCAAGGTCTAGAAACATTAGCGTTACGTATGGAGCGTCATACTGAAAATGCGCAAAAAGTTGCTGAATATTTGCAAAATCATCCTCAAGTTGTCTGGGTTAAATATGCAGGTTTAACCAGCCACCCAGAGCATGATTTAGCGGTACGTTATATGTCAGGTAAACCTGCTGGTATTCTCTCTTTTGGTATCAAAGGTGGTGCTGAAGCGGGTGCGAAATTTATCGATGCATTGAAATTGATTGTGCGTCTTGTCAATATTGGTGATGCTAAATCCTTGGCTTGTCATCCTGCATCAACCACTCATCGCCAACTCAATGATGAAGAGCTAGAACGCGCGGGAGTTTCGCGTGATTTAATTCGACTTTCAATTGGTATTGAACATATAGACGATATTATCGCTGATCTAGAACAAGCATTAAACGCCAGTTTTTAACCGTTATTAATAATAGTTAATTAATAACGATTAAGTAATAGTAATTTAATTAATAATAGAAAGGCCTTCTTTAGATTTAAAGAGGGCTTTTTATTTTAAAACAAACAAATAATCGCCCTTTTAAAGGCACCTTTAATTTATTCTCTATGAGAGAAAGAGTGTTTTATTGTGTTACCACATTATTTAAATATCTTAATGACTATTTATCCTTATTTTTAATTGATAATTATCAAGTTCTCTTTTTTGTTGTTAATTAAATATTTTATTGAGATCAAAACTATAAAATAATTTTATTATTTAAAATTAAATTTGGTTTTAAATAAAGTAATGTGAAGTTGACAACATTATTGGCATATAATAAGGCTCACTCTAATAGTGCTTGATTTTGATCAATAAGGAACATACCGACTGGTCGGTATTATCCTACGCATGAATACAACCGCACATCACCGAAAAAAAGATCCTATCCGCGTCCAAGAGCAGTTATTAGAAGCGGCAAGTATTATTGTGGCGAATGAAGGAATTGCTTCTTTATCTTTAAATGCCGTAGCCAAAGAAGCGGGTGTCAGTAAAGGCGGATTATTGCACCATTTTCCTGGGAAGATAGAACTGATACAGGCGGTATTCAAACGCTTACTCGGTATTATGGATAAACGAATTGCGTTAATTATGGCCAACGATCCGATAGAAGCAGGGCGCTTTTCTCGCGCTTACTTAACCTATATTTCTGATCTTAAACAGTCAGATGAAAGTCGCCAATTGGCAATACTTTCTTTAGCTATGCCTAACGAGCCAATAATGCGTCAATGTTGGCGTGATTGGATGTTAGGCCATTTAGCCAAAGGCGATAAACTTGATAATAGCTACTTAGGTACGTTAATTCGTTATGCTGCCGATGGCCTTTGGTTATCAGAACTCACAGAAGGCCCTACGATTTCACAACAAGAGCGTAGTGCATTAGTTGAAAGATTATTAAAAATGACATTTGAATATATGGCCGACACAGCAAATCAGTCATGTTAATTAGGATGAATGAGGGCACAATGAAATACAGAATAAATGCCTCAATTTATTACGACGCAACGGATGGCGCGATATCGTTAGAAAAAGGTGACGTTGATACACATCTGTCTATTACCGCTAATGCGTTACTCTTTTATTTTATTCAAAATCCCGGTGTAGTAAATCGTGATGAAGTATTAAAACGCGTGTGGGATGACAATGGGCTAGTTTCTTCAAATAGTAATTTAAACCAATATTTAAGTTTATTGCGTAAAACATTTCGTCATTATGGTATTGAAAATATTATTGTCACTATCGCCAAAGGGCGACTAGAGTTTAATCCTGATATCTCTGTTGAATTAATTGATGACTCAACACTGTTACCTGTTACGCAAACAAATGAGCACGAAGGTGAAGCAAATAAAAGTCATACCGCATCACCCATTGAGACATCGTTATCATCCGAGCCTGATAATCTAGACAGTGAATTAGAAAAAGAGCCTCAATTACCGGTAACATCGCCACAAAAGCCAGAAATTTGTTGGTATTTAGCCAGTATTGGTTTTTTATTTGGCGCCATATTTCTTGTGGTGATCATCTTTTTAAATCAGCATCAATCCAAGCCTATCACATTAACACCTCTCACCCATAATGATTGTGAATTACTCTCTAACGAGGCCATGATTAACTCCTCTGTCAGTGATAATTATATTCGCAATTTTGACGCTGTAAGAAAGAAGCTTAATTTACAGTGTGTGAAAGGGGAGCGCTTTGTTTTTTTCTATGGTGATAAATTACAAACTAATGGCTTAGGGCGTGTCTTTTTAGCGCATTGCGCTAAGAACGAAGATAATCCATTTAGCTATTGCGATAATTACTTTTACTATTCTTGGAAATACTAATGAAAATCTCAGGGAAACTTTTATGTTTTTTATCGGCCCTGATTTTTATCTTGGTCGCCACTTATGCAGCAACAAGATTATTAACTATCAAAAATGAAGGTATGATGGTTTGTTCAACAAAGGGCATTATGCGCTTTGAAAATATGGAAGATGAGAATGTGAATGGCAATATTCATTTCTCTTTTGGTGCTAATGGCAAAGGCTCTATTGTGGTTGAGGGGTATACTACCTCTAAAGCGGGTTGGCTCTATTTACAACGTTATGTGAAATTTGATTACACCACAAAGCGGGTTTCCCCCACCGAGCGTCACTATTTTGTCAGTCAATGGGAGTCTAGTGCCTCCTCAATTGATGAGTCTCCCGATGTTATTTTTGATTATTTTATGCGTGAAATGTCAGATAGTCATGATGGATTATTTATTAATGCACAAAAGCTAAATGAAAAAACGTTATTACTCAGTTCGCTCAATTCCCCACTCTATATTTGTACCTTAAAACCCGGCAGTAAATTCGATTAAAAATCCACATTACTTTCTCGCTCAATAAATATTGGGCGAGCGTTGCGACGTATTCTTGCGAATATTCCCTCTCTCATACTGTCCCCCCATCGACGGAAACATTGACTATTTATGCCTGCTAAGGACGCCGCATAATGAGTTCGGCTTAAGACATAAAGGGCTAACCTAGAAATAGCACTTTTTGTATATAGACTAGATTTAGCTTTTTCTCATCCTTGAGCTGGCATTGAAATATTAGTGATATCCCGCACATCTTTCCCACTGATTTGTACTGCCTTTTTGCACCTTTTCAACATCCTTCTAACAAACTTAAATTGTCTTTTTTTTCATCTTCCTTGTGTGTTTTTTTATAAATTTAAACAGATAAAAAAAGGCAATTAACAGCACAGATAAATAAAAACAAGGCTAAATAAGCATAAATATCAGAATATAAAACTATATGTTTATCTTTTATGGATTTATATGTTGTTTTTATTTTTAGCCGTTATAGTGAATTTGAAACCAAGGTCTGCGTTTAAAAAATCACCACGCAGACATGATGGGTAACTGTAAACCGTTAAACGGCTTCCTGGAGGAAATAAAAATGGGTGATGCATTAGGTCTGATTGAAACTAAAGGGTTAGTGGCATGTATCGAAGCCGCTGATGCGATGTGCAAAGCCGCCAATG
>NZ_KV791983.1:60244-175191 GCF_001808035.1 Proteus sp. HMSC14B05
GTTCAGGTCTCGTGACTGCGATGGTGAAAGGCGACGTAGGGGCAGTGAAAGCTGCGGTAGATTCAGGTGTGGAATCAGCGCAACGGGTGGGTGAAGTCGTCACATCACTTGTGATTGCTCGTCCTCACAATGACATCAACAAAATTGTTATCAAACACAAGGCATAGTCTTTGCCTTAGGAGAACGTATGGGTGATGCATTAGGACTTATTGAAACTCAAGGGCTAGTGGCATGTATTGAAGCCGCTGATGCGATGTGCAAAGCCGCCAATGTTGAATTGATTGGTTATGAAAATGTTGGCTCAGGTTTAGTCACTGCAATGGTAAAAGGCGATGTGGGTGCCGTTAAAGCCGCTGTAGATTCTGGCTTAGAAGCGGCTCAACGTGTAGGTACGGTGGTCACTTCATTAGTCATCGCTCGTCCACATAACGATATTCAAAAAATCGTTGCCCAGTACAAAGTGACTGAATAACGAAGGAAATAAATATGAAAGAAGCACTCGGTCTAGTGGAAACCAAAGGTCTAGTCGCTTGCATTGAAGCTGCTGACGCAATGTGTAAAGCAGCTAATGTGGAACTGATTGGTTATGAAAACGTTGGTTCAGGTCTCGTGACTGCGATGGTGAAAGGCGATGTCGGTGCAGTTAATGCAGCGGTTGAGTCTGGTGTTGAGGCGGCAAAACGTATCGGCACAGTAGTGACTTCTCGTGTTATTGCAAGACCACATAACGATATCGAGAAGATTGCAGAGCAACATAAAGCCTGATTATTCAGGTGCTGCCAAGCAAAAAACGTTATTCAGCTAAATTTTTAACTCCTGTATGGGGGAAAACATGGTTGCATTAGATAAAGATTTGCAATCCCGACAACTGGCTCGCGAGCTAGTTCGTAACGCGAAAAATGCACAACAACAATATGCGAAATTTTCGCAGGAAAAAATCGACAATATAGTCAAACACATTGCATTTGAAGCTGCTCGTCACGCAGAAGAGTTGGCAAAAATGGCCAGCGAAGAGACCGGCTTTGGTAAATGGCAAGACAAAGTACTGAAAAATACCTTTGCGTCATTGCGTGTGTATGAACATATGAAAGACCTAAAGACCATTGGCATTATCAATGACGATAAAGTGAAAAAAGTCATGGATGTGGGGGTACCTTTAGGGGTTATTACAGCGTTAGTGCCTTCCACTAACCCAACGTCAACCATTATCTATAAAACCCTAATTGCACTGAAAGCAGGTAATGCGATTATTTTTTCACCGCACCCTAATGCGAAACAGTGTAGTTTCCGCGCGCTAGAAATTGTCAAAAAAGCCGCACTAGAAGCGGGAGCACCTGAGGGAATTGTCGATGGTGTGACATTGCTGACATTGGAAGCGACAAAAGAATTAATGCACAGCAAAGATGTGTCATTAATCTTAGCTACTGGCGGTGAAGGAATGGTGCGTGCGGCTTATGCATCAGGCACACCAACTATCAGTGGTGGTCCAGGTAATGGCCCTGCCTTTATCGAGCGTAGTGCGGATATCAAAAAAGCAGTGAGCGATATCATCACCAGTAAAACATTTGATAATGGCGTGATCTGCGCTTCAGAACAATCCATCATCGTAGAACGTTGCATTTATAACGAAGTTCACCGTGAGCTATTAGCGCAAGGTGCTTATTTTATGAATGATGAAGAAGCAGCGAAAGTCGCTTCTATGTTATTGCGCGCTAATGGCACGATAAATCCTGCGGTGGTTGGTAAAGATGCTATCTATTTAAGCCAGCGCGCCGGTTTTACTGTACCTGCTAATACCCGCGTCTTGATTGCACTACAAGATACTGTTTCACCGAAGAATCCCTATTCACGGGAAAAACTGTGCCCAATCTTAGGTATGTATATTGAAGAAGATTGGCAATCAGCCTGTCATCGTGTGGTGCAATTGCTCACTAACGAAGGCTTAGGTCATACCTTAGTGATCCATACCCAAAATGAAGATGTTATTCGTCAGTTCTCTTTAGAAAAACCCGTTAATCGTATTTTAATTAATACTCCGGCGGCATTAGGTGGTATTGGCGCAACAACCAATATTACTCCTGCGTTAACCCTAGGTTGTGGTGCGGTAGGTGGTGGTTCTAGCTCAGATAACGTCGGCCCGATGAATTTACTGAATATTCGTAAAGTCGGTTATGGGGTACGTAGTGTTGAAGAGTTAAAACAACCTTGTCCATTAGCACAAGAAGCTGCTCAACCTGCTGTTTCTAGCGCAAATTACCACACCAGCATTCTTGATGATGATCGTTTTCGTTCACCTTCTTTAACCCCTGTTCATGCGGAATGTGCAACAGCACAACGTCAAACACAAGGTGATGATCGCTTTGGCGCGTCCCCTTATACAACGACAGTCAGTGCGTGTGCACAACAAGTGATTGAGCAAGGTGAGATCACCGAAGAGAACGTGGAGCGCATTATCAAAGAAGTTCTCGGACGTCTGGGTAAATAACTCATTGATAGAAGGCGATATAAACCATGATCCTCGCAAAGGTAATCGGACACGTAGTCGCGACACAAAAAAGCCCTGAACTGAAAGGAAGCAATTTATTAATGATAGCGACCTTAGATGATGAGCTTAATCCACTGAAAAATAAAACCTATGTTGCAGTGGATAGTGTGGGTGCAGGTATCAACGATGTGGTGTTGGCTGAAGAATACTTCGCACTAAACAAAGATCGTTACAAGGCGATGTCCGTGGTTGCCATTGTTGAGAAGGTTTATCGGGACAGTAAGGAGTAATAACGACATGAGTGAGTTTCTGATAAAACCCAAAATTCAGTTTGGCACCAATGCACTGAATTTTCTCTCTGGGTTAACTGCCCGCCGCGCATTTGTGGTGACAGATAAAGCAATGGTGAAGTTTGGCTTTGCAGATAAAGTCACTGAAAAATTAATGCAACGAGGTATTGAGTTTCAAATCTATGATGATGTTGCATCAGATCCTGATATTTCTGCCATTGTCAGTGGTATGAAAATAATGGATGCCCATTATCCTGATTTGGTTATCGCACTCGGCGGTGGATCTGTTATCGATGCTGCTAAAGCCGTTATGTACTCCCTTTGGCATACCCGTAAAGAGCACAGTAGAAGTAAACCGCAGTTTATTGCGATCCCCACGACCAGTGGTACTGGCTCTGAAGTGACCTCTTTTTCAGTGATCAAATCACGCAGTGAAAAACTGGTATTGGTCGATGAGTTTATGTTGCCTGATATCGCGATCCTCGATCCTGAACTTGTGAAATCTGTACCTCCTGCAATTACCGCTGATACGGGTATGGATGTCCTTTGCCATGCATTAGAAGCTTATGTGTCTAAAGCTGCATCTGATTTTTCTGATGCGATGGCAGAAAAAGCAGTCAAATTAGTGTTTAGCCATCTGCTTGATTGTCATCATCAAGGGGATAACTTACTTGCTCGCGAAAAAATGCACAATGCATCTTGCATCGCAGGTATGGCATTTACTAATGCGTCGTTAGGTATTACACACAGTCTTGCCCATGCATTAGGCGGTGTTTTTCATGTCCCTCATGGCCGTGCGAATGCGTTATTGATGACACATGTTATTGCCTTTAATGCCAATCTTCATGGTGATTGTAATAGCGAAGCAGCGAAGCGCTATGCCTACCTTGCCCAAAGTTTAGGATTACCTGCGCAGACGGTAAAAGAAGGCGTTATCAGCCTTATTGTCGCCATTAATGTATTGAAAGATGAAATGGGTATGCCGAAGAGTATTCGCGATACCGGTGTCAGTGAAGCGGACTTTTATGCCCGTTTAACGGAAATGGTCGGACAGGCTTTACGCGATAGCTGTACGCCGACAAATCCGCGTGACGTAAACACACACCAATTAGAAACATTGTATCGTCAGGCATTTGCCGGTGTATCACACAGTTAATGCTCAATTAATACCGATTAGGTCTAGTAAAGAACATCAGGAGAGCCTCACATGGCCAAATATTCTTTGACGCCACGCGTAAAAATGCTGGCAGAACGTTTAGTTTCACGTAACAGTTCTATTAGCACAGAGCGTGCGACGATTTTTGATTCATTAGATAACAATATTGCCGGTGTGCCCCAAGCGATTAAACCTGCACAACGCTTTTATCAGTTTATTCGTCATTTTCCAAGCTATATCGCTCAAGATGAGCTTATTATCGGTAGCCAATCCTCAACACCACGTGGTGCGATTTTCCACAGCGAAGAAGAAGTGCGTAGTGACTCTATTTATCGCTTTTTAAGTATCAATAATAGCGTTGCATCACCTGATTATATGCTGGTGGTGAATCAAGGTTTCTTAGCCATCAAAGCACAACTTGAAGATAGAATGAGAAGCATTGGTAGTGCGGTAAATCGTAGCAGTATGGATGAAGCCAATTTCTGCAAATCGGCGATTTATGCATGTGATGCGGCACTTTATTTTGCACAACTACTGTCAGCTAAAGCAGAAAATTTAGCCGCAATGGAAGGTAATCCATACCGTAAAGCTGAATTATTAGAAAGTGCGGCTATTTTACGTAAAGTACCCGCCAAGCCAGCAGAAACCTTTAAAGAAGCGGTACAAGTTTTCTATTTATTACAGCTTATTCTTCATCTGGAGAATGGTAGCTACGCTATCAACCCAATGGGCTTTGATAAAGCACTATACCCATTCTATCAACGTGATATTGACCAAGGCCGTTTAACGCCAGCACAAGCTTATGAGATTGTTGAAAGTCTTTGGCTAAAACTGGCTGAGCTATCCGAAGTGCGCGCAACGAAAGAAGTCGATGGCTATCCAATGTTTGATGCCATGACCCAAGGTATCGATATTAACGATCCTCGCGTCAGTATTAACGAACTTTCAGAAATGTTGTTATCAGCGCGCGCTAATCTATCAGCATTACACAGTTCACTACAAGTCCGTTTATATAACGGTCGTATGAATACACCACCGCAATATGCTTCACCTTCAGCCAATGTTGTTACACCGGCGACAGCAAATGGTGAGTTGACTGTAATGGAAGGCTTAACTCCCCGTCTACAGCGCCTGCGTAATCGTTATTTAGAGGCTCGCCCTAGTGTTTCAATTTATAGAGCATTAGCCTTTACTGAAATTGCTCGCAATAATCCTGGTTTACCGCCTATTTTATTGCGTGCTAAAGCTTTCCGCCGTGCTTGTGAAACCGCACCTATCTTAATTCAAGATGAAGAGCTTATTGTGGGACATCCTTGTGGGAAACCGCGTGCTGGCGCTTTCTCTCCTGATATCGCATGGCGTTGGGTACGTGATGAACTCGACACCATGAGCACGCGCCCACAAGATCCATTCCAAATTTCAGAAGAAGACAAAAAAGTCATTCGTGAAGAGATAGTGCCATTTTGGGAAGGTCGCTCTTTAGATGAAATTTGTGAAGCGCAATACCGTGAAGCGGGTGTATGGGAGTTCAGTGGTGAAACCTTTGTCAGCGATCTCTCTTATCATCAAATTAATGGTGGTGGTGATACTTGCCCCGGTTATGACGTGCTGTTATTCACCAAAGGGATGAACGGTATTAAAGCTGATGCACAAGCGAAATTGGCTGAATTAAGCATGGAAAATCCTGCTGATATTGACCGTATCTATTTCTATAAAGCGTCGATTGAAAGTTGTGAAGGGGTTATCGCTTATGCTCATCGTATTGCCGAGCATGCCCGTGAATTAGCCTCTAAAGAGAGTGATCCACAACGTCGTGAAGAGTTATTGACCATTGCTCAAGTCAATGAAAATGTTCCTGCTAATCCACCAAAAACATTGCAAGAAGCACTGCAAAGTATCTGGACTGTAGAATCATTGTTTGAAGTTGAAGAGAACCAAACGGGACTTTCTTTAGGTCGCTTAGATCAATACTGTTTCCCAATGTATGAAAACGACATTAAAACAGGTCGTTTAACGCGTGAACAAGCACTGGAAATGATGCAGGCCTTTATCATCAAATGTGCCGAATTAATGTGGATGTCTAGTGAACTTGGCGCAAAATATTTTGCCGGCTATCAACCCTTTATCAACTTAACGGTGGGGGGACAAAAACGCTCAGGTGGCGATGCTTGTAACGATTTAACTTACTTGATTATGGACGCAGTACGCTTTGTGAAAGTGTATCAACCTTCACTGGCTTGTCGTATCCATAACCAATCGCCACAGCAATATATGGAAAAAATCGTTGATGTGGTCAAAGCGGGAATGGGCTTCCCTGCCTGTCACTTCGATGATTCTCATATCAAGATGATGTTGCGCAAAGGCTTCGACTTTGAAGATGCACGCGATTACTGCTTGATGGGCTGTGTTGAACCACAAAAATCAGGTCGTATCTATCAATGGACATCAACGGGTTATACCCAGTGGCCAATTGCCATTGAATTTGTATTAAATCGTGGTCGTATGGTGCTGTTTGATAGCTACCAAGGCTTAGACACCGGCGATTTACGTGATTTACGTACTTATGAGGATTTCGATCGCGCGGTTAAAGAGCAAGTCGCACATATTATTCGTTTATCAGCAATTGGTACGGTTATCAGCCAGCGCGTTCACCGTGACATTGCCCCAAAACCACTCATGTCGCTATTGGTTGAGGGGTGTATGGAGCAAGGTAAAGACGTGACAGCGGGTGGTGCGATGGTTAACCACGGACCGGGTCTGATCTTCTCTGGTTTAGCCACTTATGTCGATTCTATGGCGGCAATTCGCAAACTGGTTTATGAAGACAAAAAATATACCTTAGAGCAAATACGTGACGGCTTATTAGCTAATTTTGAAGGGCACGAAGAGTTACTGCGTGACTGTTTAAATGCACCGAAATTTGGTAACGACGATGATGTTGTTGACCAATATGCGTTAGACATTACCGAATGGACTGAACGTGAATGCCGTAAATATAAAATGCTCTACTCCACATTTAGTCACGGTACGTTATCTATCTCTAATAACACGCCAATTGGTGAATTAACCGCAGCAACACCAAACGGCCGTTTAGCATGGAAACCATTATCAGATGGGATCAGCCCTACACAGGGTGCCGATAAACATGGCCCAACTGCCATCATTAAATCCATCAGCAAGATGAATGTTGAAACCATGAATATCGGTATGGTTCATAACTTTAAATTCCTCAAAGGCTTGCTAGATACCAATGAAGGACGCCAAGGATTAATTACCTTATTAAGAACTGCCTCTATTTTGGGTAATGGTCAGATGCAATTTAGCTATGTCGATAATGAAGTACTGAAAAAAGCCCAATTAGAGCCTGAAAAGTACCGCGATTTAATTGTCCGGGTTGCTGGCTACAGTGCGTACTTCGTTGAATTATGTAAAGAAGTTCAGGATGAAATTATTAGTCGTACAGTGATTGAGAAATTCTGATCATAGACCCAAGGAGGGCTAAGAGTCCTCCCTATTAATCGCGACAAGACAAGATGTAAATTTATCGAACAAGGATGTTTGATGCAGATTTGGAGGCGTAAAGATGGAGACGGCAGCAGAAATAAGAGGGCGGATATTTAATATCCAAAAATACTCTATTTATGATGGTGATGGTATTCGTACTCTGGTTTTCTTAAAAGGCTGTAATATCCGCTGCCCTTGGTGTTCAAACCCAGAAGGTCTTAGCAGTGAATTTCAGGTGATGTACTCTCGCGATAAATGCGTAGATTGCGGTAAATGTGTTGATGTGTGTCCGGCTGGTGTGCATTACATGACAACCAATGAGCAAGGGCAGCAAGTTCATCGCGTTGATCGCGCAGTTGATTGTATTGGATGTCGTCAATGTGAAGAAGTGTGTCTTTCTGATGCACTGGATATTATGGGTAAAGATGTCTCTGTATCTGAATTGATGGACATTATCATGCAAGATTACGACTTCTATATCTCTTCCGGCGGTGGTGTCACAATCGGTGGCGGCGAAATGAGTTTACAAACGGATTTTGCTGTAGCTCTGTTACGTGAATGTAAAAAGATGATGATCAATACCGCGGTGGAAACACAAGCAACCACTAATGTGGCTAATTATGAAAAATTAGCGCAAGTCGTTGATCAGTTTCTAATTGATATCAAACACATTGATACTACTCAGCATAAAGCATTATTTGGCATTGGTAATGAGAATGTCCGCCGTAATTTAGAGCGTTTGATGGATCTCGGTGCAAATGTGGTTATCCGTATGCCTTTAGTGCGAGGTTATAACGACTCTTATGATGCGATTACTGGTGCGATTAACTACGCCATGGCGTTGTCAAAACGCGGTAATCTTCAGCGCATCGATATTCTACCTTATCACCAATTTGGCCGTAATAAATACCAAAAATTGGAGATGATCTACCCCATTAAAAACGATCCGGGATATACGCCAGAAGAGCTCGATCGCTTAGAAGCCTTCTTTAAACAATTTGATTTTGAGATCCGTCTTGTCCGCCACTAATCAGTAGGAGAGAAAGATGAACAGTTTAGGTGTGATTGAAACACGCGGATTAACCGCTGCGATCCAAGCTGCTGATGCGGCTTGTAAAGCTGCCAGTGTTGAAATTATCGGTTATAGAAAAATTGGATCAGGGTTAGTTTCTGTCTGTTTTCAAGGTGAGATCAGTGCGGTAAAAACAGCGGTTGAGCATGGTGTAGATGTGGTGAGCCAAAAAGAGTTGGTTATCGGATCACTCGTCATAGCAAGACCTGAGCCAAGTGTTATCACCAAATTGCTAACAATAAAAGGTAAGAAAAAAAGCGCTGTTATTAGTGAAGAAACACAACAGAATGCACTCAAAACGCTGGCTGAAAACAGGGTTGAAACTGTCATAAAACTCGAAAGTGGCGATAGTGACGCGACAAAAGAAGTTGCAGAACGACAGGCTCAAAATAGTGCCCCTGAAACTAAAGCAATGACAGCAGATAAAGCACCAAGCAGTAAAAAAGAGAGTAAACCTGAAAGCCGTAAAGGTAAAAAATAATGATTAATCAACAACTAATGGGAAAAATTCTCACTCGTTTAAATATCCCCAATGTGGGAATGGGCATAAATCAAGGGATCGCTATTCCTGTTGGTATTTCTAATCGACATGTACATCTTTCACAACAAGATGTAGATGCGTTATTTGGTCACGGCTATCAGATCACCCCGTTTAAAGATCTAAAACAACCGGGACAATTTGCCGCCAAAGAGTGTGTGATGGTAGTCGGGCCTAAAGGCTCTATCAGTAAAGTTCGTGTTTTAGGGCCGGTTCGTCCACAAAGCCAATTAGAGATTTCAAAAGCAGATTGTTTTGCATTAGGTATAAAGGCACCCGTGCGTGGTTCCGGTGATTTAGCAGGCTCCGGTAATGCGGTTTTAATGGGGCCTGCGGGATATGTGGAATTAAAACAGCAAGTCATTTGTGCTCAGCGTCATATTCATATGAATAATATTGATGCTAGAGCGTTAAATGTGACCAATGGTCAGAAAGTGCATGTAAAAACAGAGGGTGAACGTAGCCTGATTTTTGATGAAGTGATTGTGCGTGTCAGTGAGAAATTTGCATTGGAATTTCATATTGATACCGATGAGGCAAATGCGGCAGGACTTAGAAATAACGACAGCGTGTTTATTGTCAGCTAAGACAATGAGGTGAGGTAATGGACAATCAATTAATTGAACGGATTGTTGCAGAAATAGAAAAGCGTATAAAAAAGCCGGTGTTGTTAGTTTTAACACCGGCGCCGGGATATCGTGATGAAATCTATCAACGCATTAGCCATTTTTCCACTGTACGGGCCTCTATTTTTGTTACCACACAGGCACAGCAATGCCATGATTTATCGCAGTGGTGCCATGTAGGGGATATCACTAAAGCCGATGAGTTTGATCCCCATAGGTTATCCGCTTATCAGGCATTATTTATTCCCTATTTTGACAAAAAGCTGGTGGGGGAAATTATTAATGGGTTAATGATTAGTGAAGAAGGAACACTTATTCATTCCGCATTGGCTAAAAATATTCCTATTATTGCATTACCTTACTTTTGTCAGCCAAACAGTGAAATTAATGAAATTTTAGGTTTAAACCAAAATGAACACTATAACTTAGTGCTAAAACAGAATATTGAACGATTAATATCAATGGGTATTACTTTTTGCTCAATAAATGAAGTTGAAGATAATTTAAAAAAGAATGCTTTTGATCACAAGTTAAAATTTATTAATAAAACGGAAACAAAACAACTGAATAATAATCGCTATATTACTTTGAAACAAGTAATGAGTAACCCTGAAAAATACCAATTATCACAAGATAAATTAACCGATTCTGCTATTGAATATTTAAAAAGTTTGAAAGATTAAAATATACATATCTAAAAATTTAGGAGTCTTATTATGTCCCCAAAAGCAAAATCATGGCTTTGGATGCTGGCGGTTATTATTTCAGAAACCTCAGCAACCTCGACCTTAAAAATGTTTGATAATAGTGAAGGAATAACAAAGACATTATTATTAGGATTAATTATTGTTCTTTATATTGTTTGTTATTATTCATTATCTCGTGCAGTTAAAAATATCCCAGTAGGCTTAGCTTATGCCACCTGGTCCGGAACCGGTATCTTAGTTGTATCTACTTTAGGTATGGCATTTTACGGTCAACATCCTGATACGGCTGCTATTATTGGTATGGCAGTTATTGCTAGCGGGATCGTCATTATGAATCTGTTTTCGAAAATGGGTTCCGAAGAAGAGTCAGAAGAAACGACGGAGTTATCAAATATAAAACAGACTGTATCGTCAGTGAATAAATAAATCTATTTCTTAATAATCTATATTTAATAAAACTATTTTTTAATAAATAAGTACTTTATTAAAATAAATAAGGATAACCATTATGTTTACCGGATTCTTATGGCTGGCGCTGTCTATTGGTTCTGAAATCACGGGCACTTCAATGATTAAAAAGACCAATGGCTTTAGTAAATTAGCTCCCTCTGTTTTAGTGATTGCCGCTTACTGTATTTGCTATTTCGCTTTAACACGTGCAATGGGCTATATCCCTGTTGGTGTGGCATATTCCTTGTGGTGTGGATTTGGTATTGTTGGGGTAACATTAGTTGCCATGATTTTATATAAACAAAAACCCGATCTACCCGCTATATTCTCAATGGCATTGATTATCTCTGGTGGGATAATTATGAATACCTTTTCAACGATGTAAGATAAGTTTATAAACAAGAGACTAAATTGTCTTTTAATTTTAAATGCCGATATGTTATTCAACAATATCGGCATTTTTATATTCACTTATATTCATTTCTTAAAATGAACATGAGTGAGAAAAGATGTTTTTTTTATATTTTAAAGTTTTTATCAATATAAAGTTGGGAGACGGTTATGTAAAATTAAGTTATAAAAGGGTGATATATGCCAAAAATAGTTTCTTATATAAGTACAAAATTTAATAGCGTAAAAAATGCTTTAGGAATAAAAGATACCACGGGAAATCCTAATTTCAGTAGTGTTAAGAATACTAGTGCTATATGGTATACAGAAATTTTATCTGAAAAAAAAGCACCTGTTCTCTATATGCGACAAAATATCAATAACGTAAATAATATCCAAAGATTAGTATCTACAGAAGTTCTTAACAAATTATATTATGATGAAAACTCACCTCAATATGATGAAAATAACTATCAATGTGTACCTAATTCTAGATATAGAATACCATATTGTAAAAAAACTTTAATAGAATCTAATGGGGTATTATTACCTACTAATAATGTGAGTGTTAAGAACTCTCCTTATGTGACTTTTGCAAGCCAATATCCTCTTAATGATAAAGAGAGTTTAAAACATTATTTTAATATGTTATTTGATAATGATATAAAGACAGTTTATGTTTTAGCCTCGAATAAGGATATTGAATGCGACCTCTCAAAACCTGATATTGAATATGATAAAAGCAATTCTCAGCAGAAAGGGTTTAAATACTTTAGAGAGGATTTTTATTCAGATAATATAGAATCTCGCCACTTTAATAAGTGGGATTTCAGTCGTTTTAAAATAAAAGGTAAAAATGGGGATAATGAAATTTTAGGAAATGAAAGAACTTTAGATTGCAAAGTATATACTAAGAAATTGACTAAAAAAGGTTGTGATGAAAATAAAGATATAAACTTTGTACATATTTATAATTGGGAAGATCATACAGAAATAGATGCGACAAAATTAAAAAATACAATTGATTTGATTGGCAAACAATTAACAATAAACCCAACAAAAGAAAATATAGCTGTCCATTGTCTTGCGGGATTAGGAAGAACAGGAGAGTTTATTGCTTTAATGGAGATGATGAAAATGATAGAGGCAAGAAATACAAAAACAAAAAGCTTAGAAAGTATTCTCGTTCACTTAAGGAAAAATCGCAGTTGGCAGCTACTTAAAATGAAAGTACAAGTTAATGAGCTGATTAAGTTTGCAATAAATAATAACATTCCTTTAGTCAATGATCATATTAAAATAAAATAATATTTATTCAAAAAATAACTATAACCATCCCCATTGTATTTACAATGGGGATGGGTTTTACGACATTACCGCTTGTTATTTTTATTGCTCACTGATTTGCTGTAATTGTTTTTGACGCTCAGTCTGAGCGCTGACTTGATGGTTTCGAGCTAAGAAGCTGTACATTGTGGGTAATACAAATAGCGTAAATAGCGTGCCAACTAACATACCTGATACAATAATCAACCCTAATCCATAGCGACTATTCGCTCCAGCACCACTGGCAAATAGCAGAGGAATAAGCCCGATAACCATTGCTGCCGTAGTCATTAAGACAGGGCGTAAGCGGATTTTTGCTGCTTCAACAATCGCCTCACGTCGATTTAGATTTTTATGAACTTGTAATTCATTAGCGAACTCCACCATTAAAATACCGTGCTTACTGATAAGTCCTATCAAGGTGACTAAACCAATTTGAGTGTAGATATTTAATGTCACCATACCTAAAGCTAATGGCACTAATGCACCACAAATTGAGAGTGGTACCGTAATTAAAATAATCAATGGATCAACCAAGCTTTCATATTGTGCGGCTAATACCAAATAAATAACGATAAGGGCGGCAATAAATGCAAAGACTAAGGTATTTCCTTCTTGGGTAAATTGGCGAGCATCAGATTGCCAATCATGGCTAAAGCCAGCGGGTAAGGAATTTGCCACATGTTCAAGAAACGCAACAGCTTGCCCCATGGTGACACCCGGTGCTGGAATAGCTTGAAATATAGCGGCATTTTGTTGATTAAATTGCGTTAATTTATTGGGTTCAACTTGAGTGGTAATATTGACCACGGTTGATAATGGAATTAACAGGTTATCTTGAGTACGAATATAGTGCCCTGCAAGTGCTGCCGGAGTTAAACGTTGTTGACGTATACTTTGGGGGATCACATCATAAGAGCGACCATCCATACCAAAGCGATTGATATAGTGTTCACCCACTAATAAGGATAGTGATTCGCCAATATCTTGCATGCGAATACCAAGGGTATTGGCTTTGGCACGATCAATAGTGATCTGCACAACAGGGTTGTTGTAATCAAGATCACTATCCACTACGACAAATAGACCACTTTCTCGTGCTTGCTGTTTGATCTCTTCCATCGTGTCAAATAAAACGGGATAACCTAATGGGCTACGTAACACCATTTGGACAGGTAATCCGCCGACAGAGCCAGGTAATGATGCTAATTGAAAAGCAAAAATACTGCTTCCTTCAACATCCGCAACACGATTTTGTAGGTCTGCCTGAATTTGATTGGCATTACGATCACGACCTTTCCAACCATCAAAATTAATCCCACCAAAGCTTGCTGAAGGGCCATCAGTACCATTGATGATCCATGTGCTGTCTGTTTCTGGTAGGCTCATATAAATATCATCAAGTTTCTGATTGAAATGTTCCGCATAGGCAAGATTTGCATGTTGTGGTGCTTTTACCGCGGTTAAAACGCTCGCTTGATCTTCTAAAGGTGCTAACTCTTGTTTTGTCTGGCTATATAAAAACGGCAAGCTAACAAACACGGCTAAGGCGAAAACGACGGTTAACCAGCGATGGGTTAAAGAAAAATTAAGCAAATAGCTATAGTAATATGTCAATTTATCAAAGGTATATTCGGCTATTTTAGCCATCCTGCCTTCATTTTCTTTCGGTTTGAGCATTAATGAGCTCATGACCGGAGATAAGGTTAATGCCACAATACCCGATACAATGACACTACCAGCAAGCGTTATGGCAAATTCTTTAAACAGTGCACCAGTTAATCCTGACATGAGGCCGATTGGCGCGTAAACGGCAGCTAAAGTGATGGTCATGGCGATAACCGGCCCCGCGACCTCTCGTGCCCCCACTAATGCGGCCTGCACTGGTGATAATCCCTCTTCAATATGACGATGTACGTTTTCAACCACCACTATCGCATCATCGACAACTAATCCAATGGCTAAAACCATAGCTAGCAAAGTAAGCAAATTAATACTAAAACCAAATGCCAACATTAATCCGGCTGCCCCCAACATAGATAAAGGGATAGCAAGCACAGGAATAATTACAGAACGTAATGAGCCTAAGCAGAGATAAATAACAGCAATAACAATTAAAATGGCTTCAATTAATGTTTGCACCACCTGATCAATAGAAGCTTTAATAAAACGTGAAGTTTCAAAGGCCAGCTCCACA
This sequence comes from Proteus sp. HMSC14B05, assembly GCF_001808035.1. Classification (NCBI taxonomy): domain Bacteria; kingdom Pseudomonadati; phylum Pseudomonadota; class Gammaproteobacteria; order Enterobacterales; family Morganellaceae; genus Proteus; species Proteus sp. HMSC14B05. Next base: position 74,986 of record NZ_KV791983.1, read on the forward strand.
TTTACACCTGGTGGGAGTGTTTTTTCTATATCAGTAAGGTTTTCGCGAATACCATCAACAATGATTAACGGGTTACCTGTTGGTGTTGGAAATAGGCCTAAGAAGACGGCTTTTTTGCCATTCATGATGCCACTGGTTTCAGTAGCAGCCGCACCTAGCTCGACGGTGCCAATATCACGTAGACGTATAAGATTATGGCCATCATTGTGGATCACCATATCTTTAAATTCTTCCACATTGGTTAAATCGGTATTGACATAAACATTCGCAATAACAAACTCACCTTCGACCTTCCCGGGAGCTGCTTGGTAATTATTACGGCGAATGGCATCAGCGACATCACTAGCAGTTAAGTTTCGCCCCGCTAATTTATCAGTATCTAGCCATACGCGCATGGCCAGTTGTTGTCCGCCAAAGACTTGTACTTTGGCGACCCCATTAATGGAGGAAAACATCGGTTCAACCACACGAGATAGATAGTCAGTTAATTCTGGAATAGAAATTTGCTCACTGGAAAAGCCAACATAAGCGACTGCGGTTGATTCACCAGAAGAAAGTTCAATCACAGGATCATAAGCTTGTTCTGGCAATTTATAACGTACTTGATTGACCTTGGCCATCACTTGCGTTAATGCTTGTGTCGGATCGCGGTTTAACTCCATTCTTACCGTGACAAAACTTTTTCCTTGTACTGAAGATGAAGAAATATAATCAACGCCTTCCACCGAGGAAACGGCTTGTGTAATAGGTTGAGTCACAAAACCTTGCATCAGTTCAGACGATGCGCCAGGGTAGTCTGTTGCAATGGTAATCGTTGAGTTTTGTAACATGGGGTACTGGCGAATAGGTAGTTTACTGAACGCAAATGCGCCCAGTAAAAAAATCAAGGTGCTAACTACTAACGCTAAAACAGGTCGTCGCACAAAAATATCAGTGAATTTCATGAAACACTCCTGTTATGGTTGACGAGTAGTAGATTGGGCCAGTGTTAACGTATCTTGCTCTATGGGGGCTATTGAGGTGCCATCACTAAGTTTGATTTGCCCTGAGGTAACAACTTGATCTCCCTGATTTAAGCCTTCTTTGATCTCGATAAGGCCGTTGTAGCGCAATCCAACTTTCACAGAGACACGCTTAGCGATAAGGTTTTTTTGATTGTCAGATTGCGCTACAAACACGGTATCCCCATAGGCAGTATAAGTAACCGCTGTCTCTGGTACGGTTAATGCCTGATGACGAGTAGGGGAGGTAACTTGAACACGAGCAAACATGCCCGCTTTTAATTTGTTATCGGTATTCGGTAAAATGGCTTGTACTTGCACAGTGCGAGAAGGGCCAATAAGAGGGTCTATGGCATTAAGTGAGCCGGTAAATGTTTGATTAGGATAAGCATCAACTGCAATATTAATAGGTTGATGAGTTGAAAGCTGTGGCGCCACTTGCTCATCGAGTGAAAAGTTAAGTTTTAAGTGGCTTGCATCCACTAATGAGGCAACACGTTCCCCAGCATTTAGATACTGTCCTTCATGCACGAGTTTTATGCCGACAATACCATCAAAGGGAGCTTTAATTGTTTTTTGTGCAATGCGCGCTTTCACTTCACGGATAGAGGCTACAATCATATCGCGCTCTGATAACGTACTATCTAATTGTGCTGCTGCAGCCACATTTTTACTATAAAGTTGGCGAGTTCTTGAATAAAGTTTTTCTGCATTAGTTAGTTGTGCTTGTAGGCGTAATAATTCCGCTTGCTCTGGCTCATCATTTAATTTTACTAAGATTTGTCCCGCGGTGACGGTCTGTCCTGATGCAAAGTGGATAGTGGCGATGCGCCCATTTGTTTCTGCCGCTAAATAGACTTGTCTAGCAGCTTCCAATTCTCCAACACCATGCATGGTATTGGGTAATTCAGCGGATTGCGCGGTTGCTAATGCCACTTTTGTTGGTGGATAAGCAAATGGCTGTGTTTCATCTTCATCAGATCCCATTGTTGCATAAACCATTGCCCCTGCACTTAATAAAAATAGTGAGGCACATAAAGTTAACGTCAATTTCTTATTCATTTTACCGCCGATCCCATAGTGAAGTTTTTATCTATTTTTAGGGTGTTATGAGTTGAATTTTTTCCATAATGCTCTGAAGTGGCTAGCCATTGCGGTTGCCATTAGTCCTCCAATCACAGAGGTATGCTCTATCGCAAAATACATGGATAACATCGCTTTATCGCCGGTCATATTCCAAAACGTATGTACAATCACAATGGTTAAAAATAAGAAAGTGGCTAATGCGCCAGCACCTAACCATAGGTAACGATCAAAAAGGACTAAAATCGATCCGGCGAATAAAACAATGGCGCTGGCAAGATTAAAAAACCAATCAGGGTTTAATCCTGCTGCACGCATCTCAGCCAAACTATTCTCATAATCAAATACCTTGGCAAAGCCCGATGATAAAAATAACAATAGAATTAGCACTCTTGCGACAATCCATAATGTTTGGCTTTCAAGAATACGTGCAATTGAGTTAGGCATGTATCAGTCCTCAATAAACTTAAAAATAAAAATCAGGCAATTGGCTGACTTGACTTTGTATTGGGACAAGACTATAAAACCTCAAGTTAACTTGAGGTCAAGTGAAAAATAAAAAAGGTAGCAAATGAGTAAAGAGAAAATAGATTTTAATCGAGCGCTCACGGTTGGCGAAGTGGCAAAACGCAGTGGTGTACCCATCTCTACACTGCATTTTTATGAAGAAAAAGGATTGATAAAAAGTTCTCGGAGCCCTGGAAATCAGCGCCGTTACCCGTCAGTGGTACTCCGTTATGTGGCAATTATTAAAGCAGCGCAGAGTACAGGTATTCCATTAAAAGAAATTCAGGAAATATTAGGGAAATATCCACCAAATAGTAAATTAACTGCAGAACAATGGCATGAAATATCAACGGATTGGAAAATACGGCTCGATGAGCGTATTCGGCGTCTTAAGCGATTACGTAATGGACTTGATCACTGTATTGGCTGTGGATGCCTATCATTAAATGATTGCCCATTACGTAACCCTGATGATATTTTAGGAGAAAAAGGGCCTGGTGCTCAAATGTTATGATCACAATGAAAATGTCACCCTATCAGGCTTAAAAAAACCTTCGAATTCATCATTGTTATCGATCATACCTAATAATTCTTGGGTGACTTGATGGTAAAAACCTTGATAAGATAGCCGTGAAATTAGTGCTTGATTAATTAAGTTTTTATTTTCATGATGCTCTAATTCACTTTGTTGGTGTGCATAAACTAATAAGGCTATTTGTCGCTTCTCTTTTAACGTTTGATTACCTCCATCTTTGACATCAAATTGGTCTAATAAAGTAAGAATATCATTAGCATGGCTAAGATCCGCCTTGCTTAAATCTTGATAAAAAGTCAGTTTCAAATTTTCGATAATAGGATCTGATCCTTTTCTCGAAATATTGTTAGCACTAGATAAAGTCGAAGGAGAGTTATATACCTGCTGTGCGCGGAAAGGATCAATTTTCATTGTTATCCTCGTTTAAAATTGGCTTTCTTGAAGAAAGATCGTCTGAGGGGGTAAATGTATTGATAAAGTTTAATAGCAGTTGTTTGATGTTTTGCTCAAAAATCGGTTGATAAGTTTCAGAAAAAGGCCGATGAAATTGTGCTCTTAGATCGTTGAGAAATATGGCAGGATCAAAAAAAGTAATTTGATCACCGGTATGAATAGCAATGGTCTTGTTGTTATGGCAGTTTAACTTAATATTGCTATTGTCGAGTTCACTCTCAAAATAGCGCTGTAGTGTTGTGGGAATATCGAGTGTTACTTTTTGCTCAAGAGGAACAGATGACATCAGATATTGAGTGAGTTTAACTTGTATTTCAGGTGAATCTAAGAATTCTCCAATCGTTGCGACGAGTTGTTCTCGTTGCTGAAATTCATATTGTACAAATTTTTCTTGATATTCAATTGAGAATCTTATTATATCAGCTAATAAAACCTGTAATCCTTTAGCATAAGCTTCGTTAGCTACCTTATTACGAAGTTTATCTAGTTTATGATTAAAGTGATGCAGCATTTTTTTTGCTGCCTGCTTGGTCGCTAATGTTGTTTTATGAATATTATCGAGCTGTCGTATATAGTGAGCTCGTATTAATACACCTTCACAGGTATATTTTAAAAGGTTGTCAGGTAACAAGCGTAGCATAATTTAATACCAGTAAAAAAAGTGTAGGAGATAAAACAAGTGATTTAGGAAATTCAATATTAATTGATAAAGATTTTGGTGAAAAAAGTAATTTAAAACGTTGAGCTAGTGCGTTCGATATTAGCTTAATAAAATTAAATAGTAATTGATAGCCAATATCTATGGGGGAAATAACTTTTAGTGACAGTAATATTTTGCTATCGATAGTCCTATTTAACATAGGATAGAGAGCTAAAAATGCTTTTAATGAAGGTTCTAAATGATAATAATTTTGTGCTAATAGTGTATGACGAGAATAAAAATAACCTAAAAATAAAGCACAACGAGGAAGAGTGTGCCAATGAGTAAATATTTTTTCTACGGTAGTATCAATCTCACAATCAATATGCAGTATAAGTTGATATTGCTGAATTAAATGACGATTAGCTATTTTTTGCCATAGAGTATTTTCTTTTGGCGATGCTAATACATCGTAGTCTGAATGGATATAACTTAACGGTTCATACATTACATTAGAGATCAATTTAAATTGTTCAGCAGTCAGATTACTCATTCTCGCTTACCATTTTATTGACTTGTTTACGACGATAAATAATCAATATGACCATAATTATTATAATTAAACTAATTACTGATAACCCTATGAGTAACCAAGAATTACTCAATGATGTCGTATTATCTTGGTGAAGTTGATTATTTAATATCGTAAATTTATTGATATTCCGTGGATATAATAAAACAGTAATATTACTCTCATCCATATCATTAAAAGCATTATGGATAAAAGCACGAACATCGTCACTTAGCTGATCACTATCTATCATGCCATCTTCATAGAAAACTAAAGCAGAAGCATGAGGTGTTGGCGTTATACGATCATTTGATGATAGTGGATAACTGACATGTACTCTCGCATCGATAAGATGATCAATGGTTAATAATGATTGTTCTAACCGTTGCTCAATGGCTGAAATTAAACGTGCTTTTTCAGCTTGAGGCGATGAAACTAATGCATCTGATGGAAATAATTGTGTAATTTCAATACGAGAAATTGTTGGTAATTGATATTCTTCTAATATTTGAATAGCAATCCCTATATTTTCCTTTTTAACTGAGATCTCAAATAATCCTTTTCCTAACGCAGTACGAGTACTTGTTATTTGGTGTTTCTGTAACACCGCTTGAATTTCAGTTGCTTGCCTTTGACTTAAATTAGTGAGCAGTGATTGATCCTTACAACCGTTTAATAAAGGAAGTAAGCAACATAAAAATAGTAATAACAAATACCGTCTATTCATTACTATTGAGCCTTAAGTAGTGTTTCCACAATATTGAGAGATTTTCTTGCTAACGTACTCGCTAAGCTCATCGTAATTGAATAATCGCTAAGTTCTATTTGTAAATTCGTATAACTTTGGGCATCACCTAATTGGCTTAATGTTGTTAACTTTTCTTGTATCTTTTTTTCATATTGCATACTACTAATAATGCCATTTACCATGATAGTCGATAAACTATCATCACTTGTATCTTGTAGTTCTTTGGTTAAATTAACGGGAATAATAGGTGCAATAGCCATACATAACCTCCGTAAAACTCATGTTAACGCATATTACCAATAATACTCATTGCTAGATCTTTAATGACTTTGATTGATGTAGATTGGGCATTACGTGTAATATTATATTCGGCAAGTTTGGCTTGATATTCGGCTAATGCCGCGGCATTAGATGTATCAGCTTTTAATGCTTCTAAGGCTTCAGATAACTCATAGCTTTGGGTTTTCACAGGTTTATGAAAATATTGGTCAACTTTACTAATTGAACTTACATCTGTTTCAACAAGACTCGCAGCCATAAATTACTCCTTTGTGCTTAAATTTGTTATGTTACTCATCATATCTTGATTATCCTTGAGGAAAATAACGATGCTGATTATCAAGAAAAATATATCCATTATCTTCTTGTAGCATTGCTTTATTTTTCAAGTTGATATTAACTTTATTTTCACGATAAAAAATAAATTTTCTTCCAAAAAAAGCTGCCTGTTTTTTTATATAAGCATTAAATTTTTCTTTGTCATTTACGCTTAGCTTATCATCAAAGATAAAAATTAAGCCGTTATTTTTTTCTTCAATAGTATATCCTATTGTTTTAGTGAAATTTAGCTTGTTTATCTCTTCAACAATTTTAGCAATTGATAATTCTTTTATGATTGGCTGACAATTTTTGGGAAAATTGTCATTGATGGCTTGAATGATTTTTAACTTTTCATTTTTATTATAATAAAAAAAACTCACTATAGGTTTAGTGTTGTCTTTTAAAGTAACGTGAATTTTATTATTAGTTGCTAATTTGATAATTTTTTCTTTGTTCAAAAATGAAATTTTTGTTTTTGAATCACTATCTTTTATTAAATTTTTAGAAGAGTAAGGTTCAGTGTAAATACATAAATAACCATTTTCTCCTTTGAATTCATTTGAATATGAACTTTTAAAAGCCAATTCCTTTGGTTTATTTTCTAATGGTTTTGATACATTCATAAAAGTAAATGATACTATAAAAAATGCAATAACAAATATAAATGATACAATGATTTTTCTATTAATTGTCCATTTTTTTGAATTTAAATCAAAAGATGTTATAGACAAATCATCTTTATGACTAATTAAGAAAATAGGAAAATTATTGATATATATAGGCTTATCGAGTTCTAATGGTAGTTCTTTGCTAATTTCTTTAGAAATTAAACCATCTTCTATTTTATATTTATTATTTTTTGTATTATGCTCATCAAGCATAATCGTAATTATCTTTTCATGTTCTTTCTTGTTGCAAGGAATGTAAAGTGTTAATTTCTCATTTTCTATTTTATTTTCAATATGTTCTTTACTATGTAGAATTAATGAGTATTGATTAGGTAGCAAAGGCGTTATTATCCCTTTTAAAGGACCACTGAGAACATAAATATAATACAGCATAGAGTTAACCCAATAATAAATATTAATTAATTCATGTTATAAATATATTTTAGTCATATAAACAATAAAATTCTTTAAAAAAACATAGGTGTTTTATTTGAAAATAAATGTTGATATATTACTGTTGTTTTTTTAATAATAATCAATGAGAATTGTTATTTATTTTTAAAGTTAATTCTAGGCTATATTATTATAGTGTTCTATAAATTATGGCTATAATAACATTTTGAAAAATAGTTTGTTTTTTTGAACCCTTAATAGATTATAAGTATAGGCTGAGGTATTTACCATGTTAATAAATGATATAAAAATAAGTGGCGATAAAAATATTTTATCAGGGAATTTATTATTCATGTGCATTCCTTTAAATGATGAATATCCAATAAGAATATACGATGATAAAACGACTAAAATTATAAAGGGAAAGGCTTTTATTTATAATTCAAAAAATGAAAATGTTATTTTTCAATCAGAAAATCAGTCATGGCGTATTGAAAAGAGATCATTTTTTATTTGTGCCAGATTATTGGCATTTATTGATTATGCTAGAGATTTTTCAAAAATGACAGCAGTTGGCACTAATTTTGATATTAATCAACAAATTTTTTATATAAAAGAGGGGAGTGGAACATTAGAACATCTGATTATTAATGAGGCACTGAAAGATGAAAGCCAATTAGAACCTCTTTTTGTGACAATAAGACACAGTGAAAGTTACTGGCTTATATTACATCTGATTAGTTATTTGGATGAGAAAAAAAGCAATATTGCACAAATAGGTGAACGATATGGTGTATCTGGGACACATTTTAGACGGCTGTGTAAACGTTATTTAGGTAATTGTGGTAAAAGTCAATTACGTTCATGGCGTGCGGCATCTTCTATTTTGACAACGCTATCAACAGATGAATCATTGACTCAGATTGCAGTCGATAATGGTTTTAGTTCAGCATCTCATTTTTCTAATGAAATTAAGACATTATTTGGTATTACACCAACTGAATTTCGGCGAATTGGCCAATATCTTTATGAACATAAAAAATAAAATTTACTGTATCATTGGAATTATCATTTTTTATAGCTTCTTTTTGCCAACTCAAGCGGCAGAAGGAAAGGTTATTTATACACATCAGGTTAAAAAACCTGATGTTTTTGTTGCGGTAAATACACATATTGAACAGTTTTTCCTAGTGCTATCAGATAAATTAAATAAACCTTTTATTCTAAGCAGCGCAGTAAAAAAAGAGCGGATCAGTGGAAAATTTGATATTTCTTCACCTGAAGACGCCTTTGAATTAATGGTAAAGCGTTTGTCATTACTTTATTTTAATGACGGAGAATCTATTTATATTTATCGCGATAATGAGATACAGCAACAGCTATTTCAAGTGAAAAATATCAGCTTGAGTAAACTGAAAGAGTATCTACAAGATGTTGGATTATATGATCTCCGCTACCCATTACGTGCAGGTCACGATCAGCGTACTTTTTATCTCTCAGGTCCTCCTATTTATATTAGCCTAGTTAAGGCTGCTGCTGAGCTTTTGGATAATGATGTACAAGAACAAATTAATGAAAATATCAATAATCAAGTTCCAACCGGAAGCTCTCGTTATGGCGATGAGTTTGTGCAGATATTTCCATTAAAAAACACTTTTGTACAAGATAGAACCTATATATTACGTGATGAAAAAGTGGTTTTACCAGGTATAACAACGGTTTTGCAACAGCTATTTATGCCATCGGGAGAGAAAGAAAAAACAGTCAGAAGAGCGCGTGAGATTATCGAAGATAATGATAAATATCAGGATGATAAAATTACCAACGATATACAAGATACTCATTCACCGATTATCACTCAAATGGGCAAATATAATGTTGAACTCGTTCCTTTACCTGGATCAAATAGCCTGTTGGTTAAAACGAGTCGAGAAGGTTTAGCTTTAGTTAGCTCACTTATTTCACAATTAGATAAACCGAAAAGACAAGTTGAATTGTCATTATGGATAATTGATATTTCTAAAAGTAAAGCCGATAGTTTGGGGGTGAATTGGCAGGGGAGTTATGGCTCGGGTAAAAATACATTTTTCTTTAATACCGCTAGTTTAAGTGCTGTATCTGGTTTTAGTTTTTTAAGTAAAATCAAAGCACTCAGTGAGGAAGGGGAAGCTAAAATGGTTTCTCGTCCTATTTTGTTAACTCAAGAAAATACCCCCGCCATATTTGATAATAACACCACCTTTTATACACAAATTAAAGGTGAGCGAGTTGCTTCATTAGAATCTACAACATTCGGCACTATGATCAGTGTATTGCCTCGTATTAGTAATACTAACCAAGAGATTGAGATGATTATCAATCTTGAAGATGGCGCCGAGAAAAAAAGTGATGATGAAGATAGAGAAGAAGGGATTGAAAAATTACCTGTTATTAATCGCACAAATATCAGCACCGTGGCCCGAGTTTCTGAAGGCGGTAGTTTATTAATTGGTGGATATACACGAGAAGATAACATAAAAGCAGAAAACAAAATTCCTTTTTTAAGTGCTATACCTTTAGTTGGCCGAGCATTTAGCTATCAGTCAGATAATAATAAAAAAATGGTGCGTATTTTTATGTTACAACCGCGTTTATTAGATAAAACTGATACGCACGGATTGGACTCTTTAACTGAACACCCATTTTTACCGATGGATAAAAAAACATCTCAAGCGCTAAAACAAATTCAGGCATTTATGAGGTGATATTATGATCGGACCAATTAATACTGCAACTTCGACAAATGGTGCCAGCAACAGTATTAGTAAAGAAAGTCAGCAAGACATAGAATATAAGCAACCACAAATAAACGAAAGTGAAAATTATCAAAATCAATTAATAGAAATATCTGATGATATGTCTATGGTGGCAACTCTTTTCTCTCAGCGATTAGGAAAATTATTAGACAAAAAAGCCAATAAAGGGCAAGAAGCTTTATATATTGCAGAAGATGGTGCTGATGAGAAACTTGATAAGGTGATGCTTCAATTTAGAAAATCGGGGAGAAGTTTACAGGAATTATTGCAATATTTACGTAAAATGTTCCCTGATCCTAGTGATCTCGTTATGGTTTTACGAGAATTACTTAGGAAAAAAAAATTAGGTGCACAATTAGATGCAGGTATTGAAAATGAGATCAATAGGTTACTTGCAGGTGAGGAGGGTAAGCAAATTAAGGCGGGCATTAATATTGCTCTCCAAGCTAAAGCCTTTGCTAAATTACTTTGTTTAGATGCATCAGTATTAAGAGACCTTTACCGTAGTTACATTATTCTGGATATTGAACCTATTTATTTTTTCAAAATGTGGATAGAAAAATATGATATAAAAAAATGTTCAATTATTTTGAATTTTCTAACACAGAGCTTGATTTGTGATATGAAATCGTTAATGCCAAGTTGCTCCCAAAGTTCAGAGTTTGGTTATCTTTTGGAAAAGGTAAATAAATTACGATTATTATATAGCTTTATAGAAATGAATATAGAAAATTTAGTTAAAGAAGATTTAAAGAGTTTTATAAAAGAAGATGATTTTTATCAACTAACTATTAATGGAATGATATCTCCAGAACAAATGGAAAAATATTTAATATCACTTATGGATAATCAATGGAAAGGTTATTTTATTAAAATAAAAATGAGGTTGCTACAACAGTTAAAGACAATGTTCAATAAATATCCTGAATTATTATACTTATCTGATGATTTTAGAAATGAATGCCAAATAATGATACAAAAAATTATAGATAATTATATTAAGCAAGAGCAATATCAATTAAGAAAATAAAAAACAATTAATTATTGGCAAAGTTTATGATTTATAAGTTTCTATTAGCAATAAAAAACAAACCAGAACTTATCGTACTATCAGTGATGATACTGGTTATAATGATGTTAATTATACCTTTGCCAACTTATTTGGTCGACTTTCTTATAGGTTTAAATATTACTATTGCAATTCTTATCTTTATGAGTTCATTTTATATTAAACGTATACTGAACTTTATGACATTTCCTGCATTATTGCTTATAACAACTCTTTTCCGGCTTGCTTTATCAATAAGCACTAGCCGTCTTATATTATTAGATGCCGATGCAGGAGAGATCATTACCTCATTTGGTGAGTTTGTCATTGGTGAAAATCTTGTTGTAGGTTTTGTTGTCTTTTCCATTGTGACCATAGTGCAATTTCTCGTGATTACTAAAGGATCTGAACGAGTAGCGGAGGTCGCGGCTCGTTTTTCTTTGGATGGTATGCCTGGAAAACAAATGAGTATTGATGCTGATTTAAAATCAGGGATCATTACGAATGAAGAAGTTCAGATCAGAAGGAAAGAGTTAGGACAAGAGAGTCAATTATATGGTTCATTCGATGGTGCCATGAAATTTATAAAAGGGGATGCGATAGCCGGCATTGTCATTATCTTCGTGAACTTAATTGGTGGCATATCGGTAGGTATGGCTCAAATGGGGTTATCTATTACAGAGGCATTACATACATATACACTTTTAACGATAGGGGATGGATTAGTTGCACAAATTCCTGCTTTACTTATCTCTATTAGTGCCGGATTTATTGTAACACGTGTCGGTGGTGAAAATAATAATTTGGGCTATAGCATTATGAATGAGCTATTGGCACAAGATTTTGCTTTGCTTGTTACAGCTATTTTGGCTTTTGGTATCGGTTTTTTACCAGGATTTCCCACACCTGTTTTTCTTATTTTATCTGTAATGCTTGGCGTTTACTTTTTTAAAATAAAATGGAAGAGTAGTAAAAAAGAATATAAAACAGAAGATGAAAAAGATAATCATAATGCTACTAATGCCGACAGTAAAAAAGGACTTATGTCAAATTTATTTTCTGGTAAACATGGGGAAGAAGTAGATAATAGTTTATTAACAGAAAATATTACCTTATCACAAGCTGAAACTTTGCCATTAATCATCACTCTTTCTACTAAGAAAAAACCATATTTAACAAAAATAGTTTTTGAAAAATGGTTACAAAAAGAATTTATTTTACAATATGGTATATTATTACCAGATATTGTGATTCACTATTCAGATAAAATAGATGACGATGAAATTATTATTTTAATTAACGAAGTTAAAGCAAAAGAACTTAATTGTCCTTTTCCTCTTTTTCATATAGAAAATCCTAATGATGAATTGCTCTCTTTAGGCTTTAACTTAATAAGTATTGAAGATGATAATAAAACCCATTATTGGATTGAGCGTGATGATGAATCTAAATTAGCTCCATTAGGTTACAAAGCGGAACGTTCAGAAAGTTACTTTTATAGAAAATTCTCTGATCTGATCACATTAAATATTACAGAGTTTCTTGGTATTCAAGAAACAAAAGATATCCTTGATAAATTAGAAAAGAGTGCCCCTGAGCTTTTAAAAGAGTGTTATAGGCAAGTTTCTATTCAGAGGATAAATGATGTTTTGCAACGATTAGTACAAGAAAAAATTCCTATTAGAAACATAAAGACTATTATAGGGGGCTTAGTTCAATGGGGGAGCAAAGAAAAAGATCCCGTGCTACTTACTGAACACATTAGAACGCTTCTTGCTCGTTATATTAGTTATTTTTTTTCAACCGATGGGAAGTTTAATGCAATTATCTTATCTAACGATATGGAAGAGATAATTCGTAGTGGAATAAGACAAAGTTCTTCTGGCACATTATTGAATTTAGAACCTGCTGAATTAGATATGATAATAGAAAAAATATCTATGGTTATTGATGATATTAAATATATTCAGGATTATATATTTTTAACATCAATAGATATAAGGCGTTTTGTAAAAAAACTAATAGAAACTCAATATCCTCAAATACCGGTATTATCTTATGATGAGATAACATCTGATATTGAAATTAATGTATTACAATCTATTTAGGAGTGATTATGTCTTTTGATCTTGCTAGCTTACTTATGGATGCAATGAATGTTATTGGTCGGAATGATTTATTTTCAGGGGGGAAATCAATCGATAACCATTCAACCATTACCATTAGTTTAGGTGATATGCCAGATATTAATTTATTGGTTGTTGACGAGGTTCCTATGATTTGGTCGGTGCTTTGTGATTATGATGAAAAATTACTTACACAAATTAGTGCCGAATTATTATTAGATAGCATCAATAATCAAACAGAAAGTTTTTACCCGGGACAACCGGCCTTGGTGAGAATTGAGGACTCTTTAGAATTAAGAGCATCATTTATGCCAATTGCATTGCAAAATGGAGAAAGCATGGCAAGAGCCATTGATGACTATTTTCAAATTATGAATAGTATACATCAACGGTTTATTGGCTAAATAATGAACGCCCGATTTCTAATGTTTCATAACGCAGCGCATCCTTTACGAATACAAGGAAATATTTTAGAAGTGATGTTACGTGATGTTTTTATTGGGGAGGTCTGCCAACTAAAAGAGAATATTTTCAGTGAAAATATTCTCGGTGAAGCTATTGTTATTGGGTTTCATAATAACATAGCAATATTAAGTATGATGGGAAGCGCTCAAGGTTACTCTTTACAAATTATAGTTGAGCCAACAGGAAAAACATTTTCAGTTGCCCTAGGCCCACATATATTAGGCAGCATGATTGATAGTAAAGGAAATTGCTTATTACGATTTAATACAGAAATAGCAGAGAAGACCTTTAATACCTTATGTCCTATCGAAGGTCGGCCACCTTTGTTTAGTGATAGGCTGCCTATTACAACACTATTTAAGTCAGGTATACGTGCTATTGATGGATTATTAAGTTGTGGATTGGGGCAACGAATGGGGATTTTTGCTAGTGCAGGAACGGGTAAAACGATGTTAATGAATATGATTATCCGTTTTGCACAGGCCGATGTTTTTGTTATTGGCTTGATTGGTGAACGAGGAAGAGAAGTTACAGAGTTTATTGAAGAATTAAAGCAACATAAGCGATGTGAAAATACGGTTTTAATTTGCTCAACTTCAGAACAATCAGCGGTAGAAAGGTGTAATGCGGCTTTAGTGGCAACAACGGTTGCCGAATATTTTCGTCAACAAGGAAAAAATGCCGTTTTATTTATTGATTCTATGACTCGTTATTGTCGAGCGTTAAGGGATATCGCATTAACAGCGGGTGAGTTGCCCGTACGTAAAGGATATCCAGCATCTGTATTTGATAAACTTCCCGCTATTTTAGAGCGTCCAGGGGTAACAAAAACAGGCTCCATTACGGCATTTTATACTGTTTTATTAGAGAGTGATGATGAGCCAGATGCGATCGGTGAAGAAATTCGTTCTATTTTAGATGGACATATTTATTTATCTCGAAAAATAGCAGCATCAGGGCACTATCCTGCTATTGATGTATTAGGTAGTGTGAGTCGGGTTTTTCAACAAGTCACTGATAGTAAACAACAAAAATCTGCTTTAAAAATAAGACAAATATTGATGCGATTACAAGATGTTAAGTTATTGCAAGAGTTAGGAGAATATCATGAAGGAGATAACGAATTAAATGATATCGCGGTAAGAAAACAAGCCAAGATAGAAAGCTTTCTTACTCAATCCTTTAAAGAAAAAGCCGATTTTCAACAAACATTAGAACAAATGTATGAGATTACCGCTTAAACATCAAGCATTGATTAGTGCCATTGCCCAACGGCAAAAAAAAATAGAAAAAGAACAATTAAAATATAAAAAACTTATTACAGAAGCTGAACAGAAGAAAAAAGAGCAAGAGCAATTAATTAGTGCTTTAAAGAGTGAAGTACCCGCTTATGAAAAAGCCGGTATTTATTCAATTCATTCGTTTCATCAACAAAGAAGGAAGCAAGCTATTGTTTTACATTCAATAAATTTTTATGTCGCTCAAGTTGAAGAAATAAAGGATAAACTGAATGATTTAGAAAAACAGAGTGAGGCGCTAAAAAAACAACGACAAAAGGCCGTCAAAAAACAAAATAAAATGACACTTTATTTTGAAAGAAAAGCATTAGAGAAAGAGCTATATATTGAAAGGTTAGAGCAGAATGAAATACAGGAGATAGCATTATATGGTTCAGGGAATATCTAACTCAAATAAGATGACGCTATCTAGTGAAAAAACGGAAAGTGATATTCCAACTGAGTCTTATAGCGTAAATAGGTATTTGAATAAATGTCAGCTTACACCTGAAAGTATAAAAAAATTAGCAGAAAAATTAGATATACTTAAAAAAATAGCGAGTTTAAAAGACAATATTGCCAGTCATAACGATGAGCAAGATCTTCAGGAAGATAAAACGCCAGAAAATTATGAAGGTTTGCTATTAAGTCATCGGTATTTATTATCATCTGGTGGTTCTAAAACTAAAAAAATATCTTTAGATATAAATATAAAAAAAGGATTTAACTCTTTATATATAGGAAGAGAAGAAAAAAAAGCACAGCTCACTGATCAGAGAATAAATAAAAAAACATCTAAGATAGATAAATACAAACTACAACCCCATGTAGGAATAGAAGAAAAAACTGTCATTAAAGACATAATAAGAAAAAACAATGTTAAAACGATGGTTAATGAATTCTTATCGGCAAAAAAGAGTTCAGTATTTCCTATTTTCGTAGATAAAAAAATAAATCAACAACGGTATATTAAGTTAGTAGAAAAAATAATTAAAAAAGAACCCGTTAATAATGATAATGTTGATTTAGTTAGCTGTGCAACTAAGCAGGAAAAACAGGCTCAAATTCATCAGAAAGAGAATAACAGTGCATACAAAAATATTGAGTCTAGTATGGCAATGCCGCTAAATAACGTATCAAAAGTTGATACAAAAGAAGAACCGGAAATTTATCAAGAAAATATCACTGAAACTAATAAAGTTGTTCCTTTTTCTTCGCAAGTTACACCAATAAAAACGGTAATTGCATTACCAAAAGTAGCCAAAATGGTTTCACAGCTACCTGCTTGGCAAGTAATAGATAAAAAAATATCTATGTTGACTCTACCACCAAGCATTACTTATACATTTACAAAATGGAAGAGTCGTTATCATCAGGCTAAAATTCATTTTATTGATAAACAAGTTCAGTTAATTGCCTCCTCAGGACGCGTTTATCAAACAGCATTAGAGAATTTGAAGCAATATGATGGGGGATTATCCATAGATCTAACTAATAGCCATAAAAATAAATCGTGGTATATCAACTCTATTAATGCTATTTATGGAAGAGAGGATGAAAATGAATGAGTATTAACGTAGAGGTAGATAATAACCATAAAGAAACAAATAAAATTAATGACATGGTAATATTATCTTCTATCTTTGGTACAAAAAAAATAACAGAAAAACAGCTATATTTTGTATTGAGATGTGAGAATAAATTAGGAACCTTAACGGCGTTAATTTCAGTTAGTCAAGTCATGGATAACTTATATCCTGAAAAAAAAATTGATTGGGAATTAGTACCTGAAAACTATTTAATTGCTCTTTTTTCACAATCTTTATCAACATTATTATTTCCTTTTTCTAAAGAGCCAATGTCATCATGTGTTGATAATATCTGTTTAGGTGCTGAAAAAGGATCTTGCTATCCTTGTGTAGATACCACATTAGGTCATGTTTTTATTTGCGATATTAAATGGAAATATGAATTGACAGTATTTCCAAAAAATAAAATAGGTTTTATAACAAGTTTTATTTTAGGTTACAGTAAAATATCACTTTCATTATTAAAAACAATATTACCAGGGGATGTTTTATTAATAGATGATATCCATTTTTCTTTTAATGTTGGTGATAAAAAATATTTTTATTTTTCATGGGATGAGGGTAATTGTGTGACATTAGATGCTATTGTTGAAAATAGTGAAGAAAATGAAGAGGATGAGCAAAACGATGCCATAATAGAAGACAGCATTGATTTAGCTCAATCACTTGATTTAAATTCAATTGGCGCTATTCCGATTACAATATCTTTTCTTTTAGCCAATAAAACATTATCAATTGATCAACTTGAAGAATTAACACCAGGGAAGAAATTTATTTTACCTGATAATGCCATTCGTCATATCAATATTTTAGCAAATGGTAAAGCTATTGCCCAAGGAGAATTAATCAAAATTAAAGATATGTTAGCGGTAGAAATTAATAAATTATCTATAAAATGCGAATAACATATGGAAAGCTCAACACAATTAATCTTGATCCTAGCTCTTGCCACATTGGCTCCTTTTATTATTGCTGCAGGAACTTGTTATTTAAAGTTTTCTATCGTTTTAGTCATGACTCGTAATGCATTAGGTGTGCAGCAAGTTCCTTCTAATATGGTACTTAATGCTATCGCTTTAATGATGGCGCTTTTTGTTATGACACCAATTACTAAAAATATTTGTTACTATGTTATTGAAAATAAAGTGGATATGTCATCTCCAGATGCGATCGAGTCATTTTCAAATGAGGCGTTAGGCGATTATAAAAAATACCTATATCATTACTCAGATCCTGATTTATTAGCTTTTTTTGAACAAGCGCAAGAGAATAGACCAAATAATGATGGTGATAAAGAAAACATAGAAAATTCACTCTTATCATTATTACCGGCATATGCACTTAGTGAGATAAAATCTGCTTTTATTATAGGTTTCTATCTTTATTTGCCTTTTATTGTTATTGACTTAGTTGTCTCATGCATTTTATTAGCATTAGGTATGATGATGATGAGCCCTATTACATTATCTGTACCTTTAAAACTTATTTTATTTATCGCTATGGATGGTTGGGGACTGTTATCTAAGGGACTCATTAATCAATATCTTGATTTGATGGCGGTGAACTAGTGGATATGGTTTATGCGGCTAATAAAGCTATTTATTTGATTATATTGCTTTCAGCTGCGCCTATTGCTATCGCGACCTTTATTGGATTGCTTATTGGGCTATTGCAAACGATCACACAGATACAAGAGCAAACTTTACCTTTTGGTGTCAAGCTTGTGGGGGTTTTTGTTTGTTTACTTATGATGATGGGATGGATGGGAGATAAGTTACTAATTTATGCTAAAGAGATGTTGACGATTGGGTTAGCTGGGTAACGATCATGCTAGTACTGTTGCAATATATACAATCTTATTTAATCGATATTTTTTTGCTCATTGCTAGATTATTTCCTATTTTTATGTTTATTCCATTCCTCAATAGTCGAGTTCTCAATAGTCAATTATTAAAATATATTATTATTTTTTATATAGCATTAGGAATAAAACCTAGCATCACGATAACAGGGGTTTTAAGAGAGACTTGGGCTATTGTTCTAATTAGTGAGTTAATTATAGGTCTAGTTATCGGCTTGCTACTTGCCACGCCATTTTGGATAGCTTCTGCGTTTGGAGAATTCGTTGATAATCAAAGAGGAGCAAGCATAGGAGATACAATTAATCCTACTACAGGTATTGAATCGTCAGAATTTGCGTCATTAACCGGATTGTTTTGTATGGCCTATTTTTTAGCTACAGGTGGGCTCGTTGTTTTAATGAGTACCATAAAAGAGAGTTACGATGTTTTTCCTATTGGGTATGTTAATAAAAATATCGGT
Source organism: Proteus sp. HMSC14B05 (assembly GCF_001808035.1). Classification (NCBI taxonomy): domain Bacteria; kingdom Pseudomonadati; phylum Pseudomonadota; class Gammaproteobacteria; order Enterobacterales; family Morganellaceae; genus Proteus; species Proteus sp. HMSC14B05. Next base: position 93,807 of record NZ_KV791983.1, read on the forward strand.
TACGATTTTATCGGTCATTGGCTAAATGATATGGTTAAAGTGGCAATTATTTTGGTTTCTCCTGTATTAATTATTATGTTTTTAAGTGAAGTTGCATTAGGGGTTTATTCATTATTTTGTCCTCAACTAAATGCATTTTCTCTCTCTCTTTGTATCAAAGGTATTATCGCTTTTTTAGTATTACTGCTCTTTTTTACCTCAGCAATGACGAATGAATTATATCATTTTTTTAACAGTAGATACTTTTATTCTATTTTTATGAGTATTTATCATGGCTGAGAAAACAGAAAAGCCAACACAGAAAAAGCTTGATGATTCAGCAAAAAAAGGACAATCGTTTAAAAGTAAAGAACTGGTTTCTGGTTTAGTCTATTTCATTGGTGTTATATATTTATTTAATCAAGTGAAGTTGGATGAATTTAATCAATTTTATCAATCACTTTTACTGCATCCAACAGGTATTTCTTTAAAGAGCTATGTTGAAGTTATATCAAAATTATTCTTTGATATTGTACTACCGATCATTATTGTGACTTTTTTATCTGGCGCAATCCCTTCTCTATTTAGCTCCCATTTTAAACTTGCCACTGAAGCAATTAAAATTGATTTTAATCATATTAACCCCATTTCTGGATTTAAAAAAATATTTAGCATAAGAACAATAAAAGATTTTTTAAAAACACTATTATTTATTATTATATTTTTAATAACTTGTTATGTTTTCATGATTTTACATATGGGGGAAGTCGTTATACTATATCGCGCTGATTTAGAGGGGGTGATTGATAAATGGTGCTCATTAGTTGTTAGTTTTATATTTATATTTTTTATTTTATCGATACCTATTCTTATTTTAAATATTATTGCTGATTTCTTTTTATTCATAAAAGATATGATGATGGAAAAACATGAAGTTAAGCAAGAACATAAAAATATGGAAGGAAATCCAGAAATAAAATCGGTACGTAGACAACTTCATCAAGAATTACTCGATGAGCCAATGAAACGTGTGATCCGCGACTCATCAGCTGTTATTGTCAATCCCACACATGTCGCGGTAGGTATCTACTTCGATCCTGATAATGGCATAATGCCAATAGTTTCATTGAGTTGTACTAATGCTAAAGCATTAGCGGTAAAGGCCTATGCCAAAAAAGTTGGTACACCCGTTATTCGTTATCCTGAATTAGCAAGGAAGTTACATCATAAATATCATTTATTTGAAGTGATAATAGATCAAGATTTATTAGATGTTATGGATGTTCTTATTTGGCTAAAAAGAGTAGAAATTGAAGGGTTATCTCGAGAAGAAATGGACTATATCAATAATTAATAAATTTAGTCGAAATATTTATAATTATGAATATAGACGTGTGTTTTATTAAAGTGGGTAATTAATAATTAAGTTAGAATATTATTATTAATTATTCATCATAGATGAAAGGATTATCATAATGTCAGCATATGAAAAAATGTCAGAAAAAGAATTAGATCAGCTCGCAAACTACATTGTTTCTATTGTACAAAATGGCGCATCTATCAAAGATGAAAGTGAAATTCCAGATGGATTTATGGAAGGGATTTATTCATTTGCGTATGATTTTTATCAGAAAGGGAAGTTAGATGAAGCTGAGGCGATTTTTAAGTTTTTATGTCTCTATGATTTTTATAATGTTGATTACATTATGGGACTTGCTGCAGTTAATCAATTAAAAAAGCAATATCAAGCAGCTATCGATCTTTATGCTTTAGCTTATCTAAATGCTAAAAATGATTATCGACCTGTTTTTTATGCTGGACAATGTAATTTATCAATTGGTGAAAAAGAAAAAGCTAAATATTGTTTTCATCAGGTGGCTCAAAATATTAATGATCAAACGATAAAAGAGAAGGCTAATAGCTATTTAGAGCTATTAAAAGATATTCCTCTTGTTGTCCTTAATAAAGAGGAAGAAAAGGAAGAAAAGGAATAATAGTATGAATAAGATTAATCAAAGTAATGAACATAGTAGATTAGCTTCGCCTTTTGTTTCTGAAGAAGTAAAAAATGTTATTAAAAATACTACTAAGCAAGCAAATGCAATTAATAATATAAGTAATTATGTGACTACTCAACAACAGAAGGAGAATCAAAGTAAGTTTGATATACCACTTCTTAGAGCTCCTCATGAACAGGAGAGGAATGAGAAAAGAATTAATATTCAAGATGATCCACAATATAAAATGACGACATTTTCACTAGAAAATGATGAAGACAATACTAAGCCTTCCTTAGCAGAAGAAGAACCGAAGAATAATAAAAAAAAAGATGATCATCTTGACGTATCTGCACAACAAAATTCATCATTACCTACTTCCGGTCCCGATCATTTAGAAAATAAAAAATCCAACAAAGATTATGATTTTTTATTTTTACAATTATCTTATCAGCATGTTATACATGAAGATATTTTGAATAAAATTAAAGATCCAGAGAAATTTGATTATTACAGAGATAAATTACAAAAGCTATCTAATGGCATAGATGATTTAAAAGAACTTTTTAAATCTGGCTTCAATGAGCTTGATAAAACCAAAGGTGCTTTTGTTGATTACTGGATGGAAGTTTATAGCCAAATAAAAGAAAAGAATTTCAAAAAAGAGTCTGAAGTTAAAAGTTTTTTAAATAATTGCAATATTCCTGATTCATTAATTCAACAGTTATTATTAGGAAATATTCACTCTAAAGCGGATATGGAAAAAGCCCTTGAAGATGTTTTCCCTTTCTTAAACTTTCCTAGTGATTTTTCTAAGCTTTCATTAGATGAACTAGATAATTTATCTAAAAAATTGGATGGTTTTTTTGATGATTCTTTTAATTACCTACCAAATATTTCTTTAAATGAAGATAAAATCAATAAAATTACTTCACATGCTGATGAATTAAAGGCATTGATCAACAAAAAAGAAAGTGAATCAATAAAAAAACAATTAGCAGAAATAAGAGGTCTATTTAAAGAACTGACTATTTCACAAAGTTCCTTGGAGCTTGAAATTGCATCTAACTCTTTATCCGGCATGTCATTACTGACATTTCTGTTATCTAAGACACGTGAGTTGACGTTAAAGGTCATGTTACATCGTTCGGAAAGTGAACAGAAACTTTTTAATGAAATGCAAGAGGTGACTGAAAAATCACTTAAAGATAAAGTTGAAGAGCAAAAATCATTAATCAAAAAACAAGAAGAAATTCAGTTTTGGGCTGGTATTGGTTTAAAAATATTAGGCGGATTATTAACGCTTGTTGCAGGTGTTTCTTCTATTTTTACCGCTGGCTCTTCAATGATATTAGTAGGAGTCGCAACAACCTTATTTGTTGCTGATACTGGGTTGACTATTGCTGATGAGGTGTATCAATCTATTCATAATAAATCTTTTATGGATGAGATTATGCAACCCATATCAGATGCGGTTATGGAAGCTATCGATAAGGTTAGTGATTTCTTAGTGAGTTTAGTTAATAGTTCTTTGGATGGACTCAAAGAATTAGGGCTAGATAAAAAAATCATCGAAGAGATGAAAAATTCAATACAAGACAAATTGAAAATGGCAACTAAAATACTTGTCACAGTCGTTTTATTTGTTGCCGCTACGGCATTGAGTTTTGTTATTGGGCCTGCCATGAAAGGTATTTCAGATGCGGTTAATAAAATATCGAATCAGCAAATTAGACAAATACTAAAAAAAGTGCTCAATGATGGACTTGAAGCGGTATTGGGGAAAATGATCAAAGATATCATTATTAAAGCGCTTGAAGAAGCACTGGAAAAAATTGATAAGCAGTTAGCTAAAGAGATTTCTAAAAAAGCAAGTATTATGTTGAATAGAACGGTGGTTGCTTCTAAGTTAACCAATTCAGCAGCAACAAATACTGTTAATATTTATGGTTCTGTTATCGCGTCAAAAATAATCCAGTCTATTGCCGGTAGTAAAAAATTAACTGCAGTTTTAGATATTATTCAAAAATTAATGGATAAGATAATGGAAACTTATCATGAGAATATTGATTCTATAACAGATATTTTAAAAAACCTCAGCGATAAATCTTCAGTAAGTAATAAATTAAAATCAGACATGATAAGAAATATATCTATTTAAATAAAAAATTAGTGAGGTATAAATATGAGTATGAAGATTAATAGTGATAATGTATCTAATCACTATAAAACTACAATCAATAATTCTGATGAAGGTGAAGGTATTATTGATAGAAATAAGTTATATAAAGAGGTAGAACCTAGCTTAAGTAAATTAACAGGAATAGAAAGAATTAATCTAAAGCCTGTTTTATCTGAACCAGAACATATAACCAAACCAGATCTTAAACAGATATTAGATTCATTAGAAGTAGATAATGATAATGATATTTACGATCATGCTAAAATAGAAAAAACGGGAATTTTTAATTTTGTTTCAGACGATATGATAAAATTAATAGATCTCATTGTTAAATATTTAGAAACAATGATAAAAAAATTTGAAGCATCCAGAGAAATGGGTGTGATGCTAATGAACATTGAATTGGATATAGCCGATAAAGTAAAAGATAATCTTAATAAAAAAGCCAATATTATGATTGGTTCTGCAATTACTAGTGCTGGTATTTCTATGGCTATACATGGTATGGGAGCCACTTTTTCTATTAAAGGGATGGGGAAAGAGCTTATTGGGCATTCCAATCCAACCATAGTGATGGGAAATACTATTTCATCTTTGGCAGATCCATTAGCAAGGGTTGCAGACCAAACTATGCAATCTGAAAGTAGCACAATTGAAGGTGAACAAAAAGTATTGGATGCGAGAGGAAGTATTAATAATAATGTGATTAATAATAACAATGAGATACAGCGAGAAGTGACTGAAGTCATAAGAGCATTATTACAAGCAATAGAGGCGATAATTCATGCTCAGCAGGATGCAGCTTCTACGATTTCTTCAAATGTAAGAGCTTAATTTAAAAGATAAAATCATATTTTTTTATAAACTTTTATTAATATAAAAGGTTAAGATTATGTCTAATGATATTTCAGTTTATACTGAGGGGATTAACGATTTACCTCATTTAAATACTAGAGTAAATACTGATAATTATTTCGAAAACCTGCTAGAAGATGAGGATTTTTTATCTTGGGAACCTAATCGGGAATATCAAGATATGAATTATGATAATAATAGAAAGAATAAATTTATAGAGAAGTTACCTGATACAGATAAATATTATTATTTAGATGATGATTATAATAAAACCATTAATGATAAAAATAATTTTTTAAATCAATTTTCTAATGATCTAAATGATCTTAGAAAAAAAGATAATAGTTATGAGACTGATTCGTTAAGTGATCTTTTTAATAATGTTAAACAATCTATTGTTTCAGGCAAAGCGGATTATCTAGATGTATTAAAGGATATCTTTTCTAACTACATGAATTTTGTCAATGAACTAAGGCAAACCATATCTAATTTAAATAAATATCAGAAAGCAGGAAGTAAAGAAGGTACGGTGAATTTTGATTTTAAATCTTTTTTTAATGACTTATCTAACATTAGAGATAAATATAAAAATCCAACAGGTACTGTCGACGATCCTTTTGTTTTTAAATCTCGTTTGTTTTTTCAACATCAAAAGGATGGGACATATTTACGCACCATTGATGGCCAAGAAGTTCATTATAGCGATCTACAACAGGTAAATAATGCGGCAGATGCGTTAGAAAAACTATTAAAAGGTATAAATGGAATAAGCGTATCAATACAAAGGCGTGGGGGGGAGCCTGATGTTGACATTGATTGTCGAGGTAGAATTGATTGTACTGACCTAGAAAAATTGCTAAATGATCTATCTAAGAAGGTATCTAACACGGATGATATTAATCAAACAGAATTTGAGTTATTCAGAAAAACCATCGACGCATTAGATAAGAAAATTAACACTAATTTAGATGAACTTTCCAAAAAATACAGTACAGCAAATAGTAATTATGATAATTTTGTTAAGATTGTCAGTAGTACAATGAACACTTTATTAGAAATGGCAAAAGGATTTTTACGTTTCTGATATTTTATTAATAGATTATTTTTTGCATATAATATGGATTTATGAATATTGAAAAATAAGCGCTATTATTTTTTAATAGCGCTTTTACTTATAATTGAGTGAGCTGATTAGAATTTATATTCAGCGCCTAACCAATAATTACGGCCATCTTCTATATAACCTTGTGTATATTGATAAGATTTATCAAAAAGATTATTAATGGAAGCATTAACTGAAATACCATATCCAACATCATAATCTAACCGTAGATCGGTTTTTGTATAGCCAGCCAGTTTATTATTCTCATCTATACGGTTATAAGTCCAACTTTGTGCTTCTTCCATAATAGTAAAGCGCACTTGTTCAACAGGAATAAAGGTTAACCACATATAGGCTTTATGTTTTGGTAAACCTTCAATATGGTCAACTTGCTTTGGATCACTATGGATATAGCTATAATTTAGGCCAAGTTCTAGCCAATCGGTCATTTTCCCTTTAGTACCAATATCCAAGCCTAGATAATCAACACGTCCACTGTTTTGGTTTTGAAATAGCGCTTCACCGTGACGATAAAGCGTATGCGCCATAATGGCATCACTTACACGATTGTAATATAGGCTAGTTTGGTAGCCCCATTTCTCATTGAGATAACCTTCGTAGGTCATATCAAAGGATAATGCGCGTTCTGGATCTAAATTGGGGTTAATAATCCCCCTTGATCCATCTTTGGGTTTTTCGGTGGTATAGCGCTCTTTTTGGGTAGGGAAGCGACTGCGATCAGAGATTGTAAAACGTATATTATCGTCATTGGCTAATGAATATTTAGCCATGATTTCCCAGTTAATGGCATTTTGTTTGTTGTTATCAGCCTTTTTATCTGTATCGATACTTTTGCGCCAGTCGTAACTTATGGCGCCAACGACATCAAGATCGTTACTCACTACCCATTGATATTCTGTGGCTAATGACCAAGTTCTATCTTTAAAACGTACCCAATCACCATTTTTTTCTTTTTGGGCACGGTGAACGTCATCTTTCCAATGTACGGCAAAAGAGAGTAGATCACTTTCATTCGTATCGATACCGAATTGTAATGCAGCGCCTGTGCTGTGATCATCATAATGGCTATAATCGACCCTATTACCTTTTTTAGGATACATATAAAGAGTATTTTCAAACTTATCATGATAAGCACGACTTTGTAGATTTATGCTATCCGTAAGTTGTGTCACACCACTATAGTAGTAACTCTCTTTATTATAATCTGGCCATGCCCAATATTTATATCGACCTTTGGCATTAGGATCACTATTCGGTGGACTATTTTTATTACCATCTTGTTTTACATAGGTGAGGGTATATTCGTCAGAAGCGCGTGGTGTCCAACCCACTTTGATCATTCCTCGTTTATCATCTGTTGCTGAATGACTACGACGTCCATGTGTCCCCACTGTGTTATTATTTTCATCTGCATTAGGTATGGGGGTAAAACGTTGCTGGAGTTGACTGCCACTAATTTGGATAAAACCATATTCAGTACGTGCTCCTAAACGAGCACTCATGTTATGAGCATAATCAGCACCACGAGCAAAACCTTGCGAATAAGCAATATGACCTTCTAATGGTTTGCGAGGCGTTGCGGTGGTGATATTAATTGCACCTCCCATCAGATTAGGGCCTTGCAGTAATGAGGTATAACCTTTGTTAACTTCGATACTGGCGAGATCGTTAGTGGTAAAACGCGCTAAGTCGAGATTGCCATCATAAGGCACATAGGTTGGAATACCGTCAAAGAACACCGGAACTTGGCGACTATCAAAACCACGTACTTTAAGGGTATATTCGTTACGATTACCTGATTTTTGCATCACAATACCAGGTAATGTTGCCAGTGCTTGTGCCGCATTGACTTTATTTTGTTCGAGCATTTGTTGTTGGGTTAATACATCGGGATTTGCCGCAATGGGACTGCTCCAAACGGTTAATACATCAGGGATTGATTGCTGGTAAGTTGTCTTGGCTATTACACTGCAAGGCAGTAGAACAAGGAATAAACAGCATAGAGGTGTTAGTTTCATTATTTTAATCTCAATATATAATTATTTATATAACGATAGACGCAAGTTAAAGTTACAAAGTGAGTGCTTACCTAATGTAGGCACTCATCTTTATCAGTCAATAAACTAATATTTTTATCTGTGTTTTGATTTAATTTTTAGGGTAAAGGCGAACTTTGATATCACTAGGTGGTGCGTAATAAGGTGCTGATGTCACCATTAAGCCGATCCCTGTTTGGGCATATTTTTCAATAGTATTTAGATTAATTCCCCCAGCGACAGAAAGATGACAGCGTGGGGCAATCTGCGGAGCCTCTTGTTGTAGTAAGGTAATATCTTCAATAGAAAATTTATCCAGTTGTAAGATATCTGGCTGCGCTTTTAACGCTTCTCTTGCTTGTTGTAAGTTATCTGCTTCCACAACAATGCATTTTTCAGGTGCTGCTTGGCGTAACTGTGTAACCTGTTGTAACCAATTATCTGGCTCGGATAAAAAATGACGATGGTTAGCAAAGAGTAAAATAGTTTCAGAACAGCCTTGGCGATGAATAATACCACCACCCGCAAGTACCGCTTGAGTGGCCAGTAATTTTGTATTAGGGATATTTTTACGTGTACAGGCAATTTGCCCTTTAGGTTGGTAGCGATGATAGATTTCGAGCATTTTTGCCATATAGTCACTCATACCACAACTCCATTCCAGCACGTTTTGCACCACTTTCCAGCCTTGGTGTAGTGCATCTGCTCGACCTTCTGCACTAATTAAACAATCACCTTGCTTGGCAAAATCACCTTCTTGTAGATGTGCGGTGACAGTCAGTCCTAATTTTTCTAATAAACGGCAGCCTAGGGTGATTCCACTGACGCAGCCGGCTTCACGACATGTAAAAGTTATTGTGCCTAATTGATGGTTAATATTGAGTGCGCGACAAGTCAAATCGCCATATTGAATATCTTCCAGCAATAAATTATCAAGAAAAGCATCGGGATAATAAATCATAAGGTTAGCTCGCTTTCAGGAACGACATCCCAAGAAACCATCGCCCAATCACGCGTTGGCGATATAAGGGCCACATCATTTTTCATACTTTCATGATAATAAGTGGTTAAGTGTGCAATTTCATTTTCGTTTAAAGGCCCTACAGAGAAGTTAATACTGTCAATAAACTGCTCAAGGCTATTAAAATTATTTTGGCAATTACGGCTACGGATATAATCTACTTTAGGGTGGATCCCCATTTGGTTAAGGATATTGACTGCGTAAATATAGGTCGGCAATGTGGGAACATTGCGACCTAATAAGCGAAGAATACGTTGATCAACAAAAGTGGGTGATACGGTGTGAGTGGTATAAACCCGTAATTTAGCTTGGCGATTTAGTTTTAACAGCGCAGCTTTTAAATCCATCACCAATGTGGAGCGTGAAGCGACCGCAATATCACAAGGTGGAAGCGCATCCCAATTATCTTCCCATGAATAATGAAGAAAATCAGCATGATGAATACCCGCTTGTGCGGCTCTACGTTTGGCAACAGTTAGCATGCCGGTACTATAATCTATCCCGATTATTTTTTTAAACTTGTCAGCAACATGAATACTAATAGAGCCAGGTCCACAGCCGACATCCAATAGTGTTTCAGCATCGGAAAAATCCATCATTTCACGAAACTTGATCAAATAGGGATCGTTGGGATTCGCACAGTTTTCTGCCATTTTTTCAGCGCGTTTATCCCAATGTTCAGGCTCTTTTTTGGTTCTTTGTGCCTGTTGCATATGGTTTTTATAAAGTTCAGCAAAATCTGTGGTTTCAATGGTGTTCATATTCTTGCCTATATGGATTGTTATTATCAGGGTAGGCGTAAAAGTGCGCCTGAATATCAGTGGGTTTCACATTATAAAGCTGAGCTAAATGTTCGGGGGTGAGCAAAAGCTCAGGTTTATCTTGTAAAACGTGGCGATGAGGGGTGAGTAAAATCACCTCATCTGCCAGTAAAGCGGCATGTTGTGGATGATGTGTAGACATAAACACACTTATACCCAAGGCTTTTAGTGTCTTAATTTGGTTAATTAGCTTGATTTGGTTACCAAAATCAAGGCTGGCAGCAGGTTCATCCATAATCAGTAATTTAGGTTGTTGCACCAAAGCCCGTGCAATCAATACCAACTGTTTTTCACCACCACTTAACGTATCAAAAGTGCGGTGAGCAAGATGCGAAAGAGAGAGCATTTCTAAGGTTTCCATTGCCATTGCTTTATCTTGTGAGCTAGGCATCGAGAAAAAAGAGATATGTGCTCCACGCCCCATAATCACCATATCAATCACTTTAAAAGAAAAAGGGAGGTGGGTTGCTTGAGGAACATAGGCAATCACTTTGGCTAAATCAGTTGGTGACCACTTACTTATTTCTTTGCCTTCAATGATAATATGGCCTGCAAGACTGGGTAACAAACCAAGTAAGGTACGCATCAACGTGGTTTTACCACAGCCATTTGCGCCTAATAAACAGACAATTTGCCCTTGTTTAATATAAAAAGAGAGGTTTTGGATCAAGGGTGTTGTTTTATAGCCAATTGTGAGTTGTTTAGCTGCAGTGATGATCATCTATCCCGCCTTGTTTTGAGTAATAACATCAGAAAGAAAGGCGCACCAATAGCTGAGGTTAAAATGCCTAAAGGCAACTCAATATTCGCAATAGTTCGTGCTAGTGTATCCGTTATTAATAACATTGTTGCGCCCACAAGTAAGGAAATAGGCAGTTGATATCCGAAGTTAGCACCAACTAACAATCTTGCGATATGCGGAACAATTAAACCTAACCAGCCAATAATGCCCGCAATAGAAACTGCACTCGCGGTGATTAATGTGGCCGATAAAATAAAGATAAGTCTGGTAATTTCTACATTAAGGCCTAAGGAGCGCGCTTCTTCATCAGAAAGGCTGAGAATATTCATTCGCCAGCGTAATAAAATCAGTGGAATAAACCCGAGTAGCATTAAAGGTGCAACAGAGAGTAAATCAGGCGCAGTGATAGTTGATAGCCCCCCTAACAGCCAAAAAGTGATGGAAGGTAGCTGAGTATAAGGATCAGCTAAAATTTTCATTAATGAAATAGCTGAGCCACATAAGGCGCTAATCGCAATACCAACTAAAACAAGAGAAAGGACCGGATCCTGTTGTTTCGCCAATTTGGCAATAAAATAGACTAAAGCAACAGTGATAAGCCCTCCGACAAAAGCAAAAAGCTGAATTGACAACATGGAGTGACCAAGAAAAATACCCAATACAGCACCGACTCCAGCCCCTGCTGACACTCCGAGAATATCAGGTGATACTAGTGGGTTACGGAACATACCTTGATAAGCCGCCCCCGCAATAGCAAGTCCACCTCCAATTAAAATGGCAGCAAGTACTCGAGGCAAGCGTATTTGCCAGAACACAGTTGCTGCTCGACTCTCTTCAATATGCCCGGTTAATTTGCTACTGACGACTGTCCACAGTTCATTGACTGTAAGTGAATACTTACCACTAGTGATAGCAATAACTACAGCCGCTGAGAATAACAGCAACAACAGAGTGATACGTGCTGATTGGCTCATGAAGACCTCATCAACAGCTGGCATTGCTCAGCACTTAACGATGTATGGTAAAAATAAGCAAAGTAATTTTGCAGATCTTGCGTGGCTTGTTTTGCTATTCGATGGTCAAAATGGCTCTGTAAGCGACGCATTCCCATTAAACGGTTGATACCAGGAGGGCCATCTAACCAGCCAAATGGTAAGCCTTTAAATAATAACACTTTATTATTTTTAACAGCTTGGATATTTTTCCATATAGAGTCTTGCCTGATTTGCTGATAGGCATTTTCATCTTGTGTGATGATAACCTCAGGGTTCCACATAAGGAGTTGTTCAGGGGAAACATCAGTAAGACCGGTAAAACCAGCAATATCAGCGACATTTTCGAACCCTAATAGTTCAATAGCTTCAGTATGAATAGATCCTGTTGAGCCTGTTTGTAGGCCTTTTGCACCACGAGCAAGGTAAAAACGAGATCTTATTTTTAGAGTAGAAGCAAACAAGGTCGCATCACTAAGATACTGCTCTGCAATAAGTGCTAATGTTTCTGCTTTTTCTGCCACACCTAATAAAGCCCCCGTTTGGCGTAACTGAGTGGGGCTGTCTTTTAAGCTGCCGTCAATTAACACATAAGGTACACCTGTTTGCGTACTAACACGTTTAGCTAATGAACGATAGGTTTCATCAACATTACCACTATCAATAATGATATCTGGCTCTAGTGCCATTAATGTTTCTAAGGAGAGTGTACTACCACGGCCAGACAGACGGCCTAAATGGGGCAATTTACGCAACTTGTCAGCAAATAAGCTACTTTTTCCTAGATTAAGCGAGGAGAAACCTAATAATTTTTCTGGTACTAAAGCCAACAACAGTTGGTCGGTTGGTGGGCCTGCGCTAATAACGCGATGAATATTTTCTGGTGTAGGAAGCACACCAAATTGAGCAGCGATACGTGAAGTGATTGCCGCTCTTGCACAACGTGGCAGTGCTGATAATGCTGCAAGCGTCGTTAAATAACTCAGAAATTGTCGTCTGTGGATAGCCATAGGTTCACACTGTAGTGTTGTTTTATATTAATAATCGTTATTTCATAAATTATATAACGATGCATGCTATATTTCCTTTGGCTTAAGTCAAGGGAGAGGCATTCAAAATTAAATCTAAGAAGACATCCGATAAACTTTATTCGAAATAGTGTATAACCTAAGGATATAATCAGGTTTGTTAAATAAACCTCAAGTGCGTATTAATACTGATATTTTGGATAGTTACGATATAAAATGAAAAAAAAACGCCCCTCATTACAGGATGTTGCCGACCGTGTTGGTGTCACAAAAATGACAGTTAGTCGTTTTTTGCGTAATCCAGAACAAGTTTCCGAAGCATTACGAGTCAAAATCGCTCGTGAATTAGACAGCCTGAATTATATTCCTAATCGTGCACCTGATATTTTGTCGAATGCGACCAGCCATGCGATTGGCGTATTATTGCCTTCTCTTACTAACCAAGTGTTTGCTCAAGTTATTCGTGGTATTGAATCTGTGACGGATAAATATGGTTATCAAACCATGTTGGCGCACTATGGCTATCAAGCAGAAAAAGAAGAAGAGCGTCTTATTTCTCTGCTTTCTTATAATATTGATGGCTTGATCTTAGCGGAAAGAACACACACACCCAAAACGGTCAAAATGCTGGAAACGGCGGGTATTCCGGTGGTGGAAATTATGGATAGTGTTTCACCTTGTTTTGATTCGGCGGTAGGGTTAGACAATATTGAAGCCTCGCGAAAAATGGTCAGTGAAATGATCCACCGTGGTTGTAAACGAATTATCTATCTTGGGGCAAGACAAGATGAGCGAACATTAATGCGTTTACAAGGGTATGAACAAGCGATGCAAGAAGCAGGCTTACCCATAGGTCATGTGATGACACCTAAAAGCTCTTCTTATTCGTTAGGTACAGAACTTTTACATGAGGCACGCAAGCAATATCCTGACTTAGATGGGCTCTATTGCACCAATGATGATATTGCGATAGGGGCTATTTTCGAATGTCAGCGTATGGGGATTGCGGTACCTGAGCAAATTGCTATTTCTGGTTTCCACGGTCATGATGTGGGACAAGTCATGACTCCACGGTTAGCCAGTATTTTTACGCCACGTGATGAAATGGGACAACAAGCGGCGGATTTATTACTAAAAAGAATGAAGGGTAAAATTGCTCGTGGGCAAGTGATTGATGTGGGATTCCGTATCATCACCGGTGAAAGTATTTAGTTATTTATTTGATTATTAAATTATTTTTTTCTTTGGTAGGGTTTTTTTATTGACCCTATTTGGGATTATAGAGTGATATATCCTGACGTTTTTTTGCTTTGTAAAAATCAGTCGTTAACTTATCAATTACTTATGATTTTGTTGTAACTTTGTTGTTTTTCCACAATCTATTTGCGAGACGCTTCACACTTTCATTTCATAGTTTGTTTTGTAGGTTGTTTTTATCTTTCTGGATCGAGTAATGTTACCCGTAACAGTTACGGGTAACATTACAAAAAAGTTAATAACTGCCTAAAGGAGCAATATATGAAAGATACCCAATCCCTACACCATGTCTTTATCTTAATGGGGGTATCAGGCAGCGGTAAATCAGCGGTTGCAAATGGTGTAGCACAACGTATCGGTGCGGCATTTTTAGATGGCGATTTCCTTCATCCTCGTGCAAACATCACTAAAATGGCTTCAGGTCATGCTTTAAATGATGAAGATCGCAAACCTTGGTTACACGCTCTCAATGATGCTGCTTTTGCAATGCAAAGAACCAATAAAGTGTCATTAATCGTTTGTTCCGCATTAAAAAAACAGTATCGCGATATGTTAAGAGAAGGTAATCATTGCTTACATTTTCTCTATTTAAAAGGGGATTACGCGCTAATTGAAAGTCGTTTAAAAGAGCGTAAAGGTCACTTCTTTAAACCACAGATGTTGATTACTCAATTTGAAACATTAGAAGAGCCAACGAATGACGAACCTGATGTTTATGAAATAGATATTTCGCCATCTCTTGATAACGTGATTGAAAATGTCATCAACACTATAGAATCTGTTACTAAACCTATTACTGAGGAGAGTGCGGTATGAGTACATTAACACTGGTGCTAACTGCAGTTGGCTCCGTCCTATTATTGCTCTTCTTTGTAATGTATGCGCGTTTACACGCCTTTATTGCGTTAATGATTGTTGCTATTGGTGCTGGCATTTTCTCTGGTATGCCGTTAGAAAAAATCACGCAAACCATGCAAAACGGAATGGGGGGAACACTGGGTTTTCTCTCCATCGTGGTCGCCTTGGGGGCAATGTTTGGTAAAATTCTGCATGAAACGGGGGCATTAGACCAAATTGCGGTACGGCTACTGAAATCCTTTGGTGAAAAACGGGCTAACTATGCACTGGGTATTGCGGGTTTAGTTTGCGCATTACCTCTGTTTTTCGATGTTGCGGTGGTTTTACTGATCGGGGTGGTATTTGCTGTTGCCCGTCGTACGGGGGGGAATGTTGTTAAAATGGCGATCCCTCTCTTTGCCGGTGTTGCAGGGGCCGCTGCCTTCTTATTACCGGGGCCAACGCCTATGTTGCTTGCTGACCAGATGAATGCTGATTTTGGTTGGATGATCTTAATTGGTTTATGTGCAGCCATTCCAGGTATGTTATTAGCGGGGCCTATTTTTGGTAACTTTATTAGCCGTTATGTGACCTTAGAATTACCGAAAGATTTTGATGAGCCAAGCTTAGGACAAAGTAAAATGCCTTCTTTTGGCTTCAGTCTTGCATTGGTCTTATTACCATTAGTCTTGGTTGGATGTAAAACCATTGGTGCGCGTTTTGTTGAGCCTGACTCTCAGCTATTCAATATTCTTGAGTTTATTGGTCACCCCTTTATTGCCATCCTTGTGGCGTGTTTAGTGGCTATTTATGGCTTGGCTATTCGCCGTGGAATGAGCAAAGAAAAAGTCATGGAAGTATGCTCTGCGGCTATCCAACCTGCGGGGATCATCTTATTAGTCACGGGGGCTGGTGGCGTATTTAAACAGGTGCTGGTGGATTCAGGTGTGGGGCCAGCATTAGGGAATGCATTAATTGGTGCAGGTATGCCGATTGCTGTGGCTTGTTTTATTCTTGCAGGTGCAGTACGTGTTATTCAAGGCTCTGCGACTGTGGCTTGTTTAACTGCGGTTGGTTTAGTGTTACCGGTGATCAGTGAATTAGGTTATAGCGGTGCACAAATGGCGGCGTTATCGGTTTGTATTGCCGGTGGCTCTATTATTTTAAGCCATGTTAATGACTCTGGCTTCTGGTTATACGGTAAATTTACTGGTGCGACAGAAGGACAAACCTTAAAAACATGGTCATTAATGGAAACCATTTTAGGTACTACAGGCGCAGTGGTTGGAATGATTTTCTTTGCATTTTTATAAAAATGAGCTGTTCCTTTTTAACAAATGGCGCATCAATAGGTGCGCCATTTTTCATTGCTATAAATCACCATTAAATCTGATAGAAAATAGTTAACAACTGATTAATCTACAGGTCTTATTGTTTTGTGAACATGGTGAGGCTGATATTTTTATGGGTGATTATAATTCACTGTTTAAACAGCATACGGAGTGTAATATTCATACTATTACACTTATTCGTGATTCCATTTTGGCATCTAGTCAGAAATTACAAGAAAAGCTAGCATTGCTGGAAGAAATGGAACATCTCTTTAATGATATGCTTATCAATGCAGAATCATTAGTGGTCTTTTTTAATGAAATTGATGAGCATTTTACTCATAGTAATGAAGAAATTGAGAATTTTGCTAAATGGCTAAATAAAATAAAAGATAGCGCTAATAATATTGATAAACTGTCAAATCAAGCCAATATATTATCAATTAATTCAGCAATAGAGGCAGGACATATAGGTCATGCAGGTGCAGGATTTTCTGTATTAGCACAAGAGATGAAAAGCCTTTCACAAAAGATCCAAAATCAGGCCTCAGAAATAGCGTCTATCAACAATAATGTAAGTGCCCGCTTTACACCAATAAAACAAAATACTCAGAAAAATCAAGAACAACTGAAGCAAATAAAAAATCTTGTTACGGAAGGTCATGCTAATTTATCTGCGCTTGCTCAACAAGCCAATGATTTAAAAAATATCTTTCAGTTTATGTCGATACAACAATTTTTTAATACTGTGAAAATAGATCATGTTTTATGGAAAGAAGCGATTTATATTCACTTATTAAATAATGATGATGAAAATTGTGTTAATCAGCATACTGAATGTCGTTTAGGAAAATGGTACTACCAAGGTGAAGGACGCAAATTTGCCGGTAGTGAAGCTTTTCGTCGTTTAGAAGAGCCTCATAAATTGGTTCATCAAAGTGGGCGTCTTGCATTGGCGGCGAATATGGCCGGTGATCAGGATGCGGTAGTGAAGTATATTCAGCAAATGGAACAAGCGAGTGTTGATGTCATTAAATATATTGATGCTTTACATAATTAATAATGCGATGACAGAGAGTCTACATAACGAGAAAGGAGCTGAGGCTCCTTTTCGTTATAATAATATCTAACTTTTATTAATCAGCGCTGATAATTGGCTATAGAGAGTATTCGCACTACTTTCATACCCTTCACGAGAAAGATGGACACCATCCGGCCTTGCAAGATCATAAATAGACCATGCTTTAATTGAGCACTCTCCTCCCATATAATCGCGCCAATCCCAGAATAATGTACGCTCTTGTTGAGCGACTTCCTTTTGGATACGAATAATATCGGTTAACCATTGGGGTTGCTGAGAGCGACAATCTGATGCGTCTTTATTCTTAATAGAATCCGACGGACCAATTAATAAAATGGCACTATTCGGGGCTTGCTGGCGGATTTGACGAATTTTTTCAACAAGCAGTTGTCGGTAAGCCACTAAATCAAACGTATCATTAAAGGCTTCATTAGTGCCATAAGCTAAAATCACCATATCGGGATGTAATTGGCCTAATGTTTTACTCCACTGTGCTCCCCATTTATCCATCATATTAATGGTTGCGCCGTTAATACCTAATGCGGATAACATCACCCCTGGCTTTTGGTTACTAATTAACCAACCGCCTAATTTTATCGGTTGGTTTTTACTAATCGTAATATTGATTGGGAAGGTGATCGTTGTGGGTTTAGAAAATTGCCATTCACCTTGTGTCTGTGAAAGTGAAAGTGTTTTACTGCCAGCGGATTGTAAATGGATTTGTGAAGCCGTAGGCGCCTTATATAACGCTTGTAATTGGTAACGCTGACCTGTTGTGGGATTTTCATTTAGTTGCAATGCTGACCATTTCGCGACTGGCTCAGCGATAAATCCCCCTAAGGGAAAATCAGGATCGCTTTCTTTGCGACTGGAAAGTAAATCCCACGCTTTTTTACTGCTTTGATATTGGATATTGGCAATACGTTGACCCGCAATAGCGGTGGGGGGAATAAAACCTATACCACCATTGCCATAATCAGCTTGAAAACGTTCACGTAGTTTACCACTGAAAAAATCTGCAGCGGTATGTGAATCACCCAACTGTACGAT
The DNA here is from genome assembly GCF_001808035.1 of Proteus sp. HMSC14B05. NCBI lineage: Bacteria > Pseudomonadati > Pseudomonadota > Gammaproteobacteria > Enterobacterales > Morganellaceae > Proteus > Proteus sp. HMSC14B05. Next base: position 112,139 of record NZ_KV791983.1, read on the forward strand.
ATGTACCCTTTGGCGCCGTTGCTTTAACTTTTGTGCAAAAGCGGCAAAGTTGGGATCATGGTAGTTGTAGAGTTGTCTTGAACCATCTGCAGGTAACACGCTAGGTGTTGATAGCGTAAGAGATTTATCTTTCTCTTGGTTACAAGCGACTAACAGCGAAACCAAAGCCAGTATAATAGAACGACTGACTAAGGTTCGAGGTTTAAGGATGTGCGTTAATTGTTTCATTTGGCGTGACCATATTTTTGTCTGTTACATCATCTGGCACATCATCAACTTTTTGCAGATGGATACGCGAGAATACCTGCTGAGCAATGATTTGTTGCCCTTTTAAACTAAAGTGAATACCGTCGCCTGCTCTTAGTTTCACGCGGCTGCTACCATCACCGATATAATCAGAATAAATATCTTTTTCATATTTAAACATATCATTGACAGAAAGGTAAATTTCTCCCGTTTTTTCTGCTTCTTCCCGGTAAAGTTGATTTAGATAAGCCATACCTTGAGATAATTTTTGCTTACGCATATTCGGAGGGCCAATCCAAATCACGCTCACATTATGTTGGCGTGCATTATCGATAATGCTGGTAATACGAGCGCGATATAAGGCGCCCCACGCTTCACTGGCAAATTTTAAATAACGTCCGCCACCATCTGGGGGCATGTCCCAAGGATCATTAGGCCCTAAAAAAACAACCAGTAACTTAATGGAATCATCGCTAGCTAACCGATTAGCAATAGTTTGAGGCCAATTAAAAAACTTAGGATAGGCTAATCCTGTGCTCTGTTTGCTCAAATCAATACTGCTTATATTATAATCTGTTTGCAATTGGCGTTTTAATAAGGGGGCAACGCCTTGCATCATTGAATCTCCAGCAAACAGCACTTTGTCTTTGGGAGATAATATGACATCTGTTTTTTGCACAATAGGTTTTTGGGCTTCAGCAGCGGCTTTTGTCAGATCAATAGTTGATGTATTTGCTAATGTACCTTGTGCATATTGACGTTGTAGGAGTTGTGGAAACTGTTGTGTTAATTGCGAAGCGGGGCGAGTATAGCCATTGATAAAATGTAGCCCTACTGCAAATCCTTCTGGAAAGGCGGTTTGTTCTTGACGAGGCGTTATTGGTTTGGCCTGATTATCCGGGTGATTAACTCGCAAATAATCACTATAGCTTGTTACTGCGACAAATACGCCATCTCGCAACTGACCTCCTACTTGCCAAGCATAATATTGTGATAAGCCCGACCAAGGGGCTGGGCGATGGTATTGTTGTTGCCAAAAGCGCTCTAATGATGTTTGGTTTAGCCAAATAAGAAATAGTGTGCTGAAGAGCACCATTAAAGCCACTTTTACGGTCTTTTTTAAATTTGAACTGAAATCAAAAGCTGGCATAAATAAATCCCGGAACCCCATCAGGAGACAACATAAATATAATTGTAAGGATCAACGCTAATGGTAGTGGATAAACATACCAAGGCACTTTTTTCTCAAGTCGCGCAATAATTGCCCTTAAAGTGACAAAACAAGGATACAGTAAGAACAGTCCCCAGAACATAAACAGGGTTAGCCCTTCGGCTTGTAGAGACTGCCAAGCACCTGCACTAAAGAGTTGTTGAATTAATATCCAAGCATCATTGACGGTTTGGCTGCGAAAAAAGATCCACGCAAAGCACACAAAATGGAAGGTAATTATCCAAGATAACAACATTTTTAATGATGCTAGCATGCTATTGGCGTCATGTTTGGCGGCGGGGAAAAGGCGGTGTTTGATATTTAATATCACCACACCAATACCATGAATGGCTCCCCAGATAATAAACGTCATAGCTGCGCCATGCCATAAACCAGAGATAACCATCGCGGCAAAGGCATTCACATTTTGTCGAATAACGCCCTTACGATTTCCCCCCAAAGGGATATAAACATAATCGCGAATAAACGTTGATAAACTTATATGCCAACGACGCCAAAAATCAGCAAGATTGATGGCTAAATAAGGTGCATTAAAGTTACGAGGGACAACAAAACCCAGTAATAGCGCAATACCTGTCACTAAATTGGTATAACCCGAGAAGTTAAAATAGATATGCCATGCATAAGCATAGGTCGCCACCAGTACTTGTCCGCTAGTGGCTAAATCAGGGGCATTAAAAATAGGATCGACATAATTTGTCGACAACCAACCACTTAACCAAAAGAGCTTAGCGATTGCTAATACAATCAGCATGATAGCCCCTTTATAGTCGATAATTTTACGGGTTGGTGCTTGAATTTGTGGTAAAAATTGTTTGGCACGATTAATCGGTCCCGCCACAATGCTTGGGAAAAAGCATAAGTAGAGCACGACATCAAGAAAAGGGGCTTTAGGGATCTCTTTGCGACACACTGAAACGACATAGCTAACAGAGTGGAAGATATAAAACGATAACCCTAATGGTGCCAGTAGTTCAATAATTGGCAATTCAACACTTAATCCCCACTGTGAGAATAGTTGTGTCAATGATTCTTGGAAAAATGAGTAATATTTAAAGGCAGTAAAATAGAGGGCAACTAACAGCCCCAGTAACCAATAGATCACTTTCGTTGATGTATAGCGGGTGAGTATATTGGCTAATGAGTAAATCAAAAGCGTATAGCTTAATAAGATAACAGCAGGACGGTAGTCGACATAGAATAGAAAAGCATAACTTACTATGATGAGTAAGATATTTTGGATCTTAACCTGCTTTTGGAAGAGCCAATAGATAATAAAAAAGCTCGTAAAGGCTCCGAGAAACTCGAATGAAAAAAAATTCATAAATGGCTCTAAGGGTGTGATTTAACAGTCATACCAAATGTGTTACTCCCTATATTATGAATTATTAGCTTGCTTTCAATCAAAAGATTATCTTGTGATAAATAAAAGCCACTTTTCAGATAAATGAAAAGTGGCTTTTGTTTGCTATGAATAGCTATTTAGGACTAACTTTCTCGTTTCGACTGTAACTGAACTTGCGTGATCAGCTTTTTATTTGAGTCGAACATTTCGGTCAGATAATCATTGTAACTTGAACCTAATTCTGAATAGCCTTTCAAGTCGGTGATTAACTGGCGTGGATCGAGTTGCTGTTGCGTCATTCTTTGCTGTGCTCTTGATGAGCGCAATGAATTATAGGCGCGGTGCGTATTGAGATTACGCATATAAGCAATCACTGAGCCTTCAATATCCGGGTAGGCTGCATAGCCTTTGGTTTTCCCAGGGACATTATTGCAAGACCGGTTACCACATCGCATACCGAATAAGTTATTGTTTTGCTGTGCCAATTTTGATGTTCCCCAACCTGATTCTGTTGCGGCTTGCGTTGCGACAAAATGAGTCGGAATAATATCAACGCGAGCCAGTAACGAATCCCAATTCACTTTTTTGGGGCTGGTACATGTTACGCCATAGTATTGACAGATTTCACGCAGTTTTTTCAAATCTGCGCTGCCCCAGTGTTGGACTTTACGTTGAGCGGTTAACCACTCACGATCTCTCAATATCTTATTATTAATGTTATCAATAATAGGAACTATGACATTTAAAAACGCTTTCTTACGCTGAGTTCCCGAGGGATATTTTTTCAAATCTGGCAACGAGGTTGTCGTGCTTTTGAATGTATCCGCCTGCAGCATTCGGGAACTGCCGGTACTGGTAGAGGCAAAACTCACACCAGTAAAGAGTAGTGAAATCAAGAAAGCGAAGACGGCACTTGTCCTCATCAATTGAGAGGGCATTGCTTCTCCTCGTTTAACTGGATAAAAATCGAACGAATACTAGCAAATTACTTTTTCTATAGCTACAAAATATCGCCTTACATTAGGATAACTACGAGTGCATTGTTAATAAAATGTATCTTATTTACTGGAACACCTCGTTTTATAATCGCTTTTTTCTTTTAACAAAAAATGTGATTTTTGATTATTGTTCAGTTATTCTTATATAAATTAATGCTATTTAACTCAAATTTATCATAATTTAGCGTTTTTAATATGTCAATTTTGTTCAATGTTTAGTCATTTTTTGTTGTTTTTGGTCGAGTTTTTTGATCAATTTGGCGAGCTTTTTCTGCTAAATCAGCAAAATCCGCTTCTTTCCAATAAGTTTTAGGGATGGGTAAATTTGCCATCTGTTTAGTAGGCCAAAGCTGAAATTCTGCTAATTGTTTTAAAGAATAGCCTGCGTAAACATCGGGTAATGTCAGGTAATGAGGTGGAGTTGTCTCCCCAAAAGGCAATACCGGATAGCGTTTATCAGCAAGATGATAATCACGCTTTAATACTAAAAATTTATCGGGTACCCGCTCTTGGCTATTCCACCATTGACCATCAATTAAATCAAACCACTGCTGGGTGACCTGACGAGGTTGCGCCTCTAGTTGAGTGAGTGCTGAGGGAATAATACGCTGCATTGATTGATTATAGTGCTCAAGGTTTGTGGCATCACCATTGAGGATCAGGGTAAGTGATAAGCGCGCCCCCATTAGGTTAGAGTAGAGATCTTCTGGTGACAATGCGGAGATCCCTTCTGAAAATCCCGCTACAGAGCGATAACCGTACCACTGTGCAATCTCATGCCATACGGCAAGGCGATAAGCTAAACGCGCGGCAAGATAAGCACTTAAGGTATAACGTTGTCGATCACTACTAGGAGGAGTAAAGCGGTTAAAGTGAATTTTACGCTGTGCTAATTCGTCACTGAGTGTTAGCGTCCACTCTTGGCCTAATTTGGGATAGATATGGCTAAAGAGATAATAAGTATAATCTGCGGTATCACGAATATGGGCGATATCAAGAAAGCCCCCTTTATGTGAATAGACTATGCCCGACTTTTCACTGCCTATGCCTAATACTGCGGCAGTTCCCAGCCAAAAGTTATCGTTATAGCGATGATCACCTAAAGTAGAAGCTTCAACAATATTATCGATACGATAAAAGGGGATAGGTATTCCCCATGCTTTAACTTTTAAATTATAGCCAAAAGCACAGCAAGGCCTTAATCCATTAGGCGCATCAAGTGCGGGGGGCGTTTGCCAAACTTGTGAGGCTTCTTCTTGAGTTTCACTTTCCAGATGAGCGGCAATGGTTTCAGATACAGATGAGGTAGTACATCCTGAAATGACCAATATGAAGATGATATTAAAAACAGCCAAACGCGTTAACATCAAAATGCCTCACCCACTTGGAAATAAAATCCCGTGCTCTCTTTACCGACACCAAAATCGAGGCGTACATTCATGCGTGGTTTAAATTCAAAACGATAACCAATACCAACACTGGGTAGCCAATGTCCTTTACCGAGATCACGTGCTTGATTACTCAATGTGCCACCTCCGGCCCATAATGCAATACCATGACGCCAATTGAGTTTTTGCCGATACTCTATCTGGCTAGAAAAAACATGATTATCTTGATAACGCCCTTCATAATAGCCACGCATCTGATGGCCGTTACTTAATTTAGACAGTTGCGTCCATGGTACATCTCCTGAGGTAAAGCGAGCATAGCTATCAAAGGCGAGTACCGCATCTTCGGTTAATGGATAATAATAGTTGTACTGCATTTGAGTTGCATTAGAACGGTTATTACTGCCGGTATCCGATGAATAATGAGTATAGCTAATATCAAAGGCTTGGCCTTGGCGAGCGTTAGGCAAAAAATCGCGACTGTCGTAGGTAAAGCGCACACTTAATCCTGAACTGGTAGAGCGTAATGGCAAATGACGTTTGCTCATATAGGCTTTAAACTCATCATCAGGTGCTGCTGCTTGTAAGTTAGCGTAATCCCAACCTAAGCCAATATAGGTGTTTTTGGTAATTTGACGTAGCAATGTCGGCGTTAAATGTAGCTCTTGTGAACGATATTGTGCAAAGTTCTTTTTAACTCGTCCTTCATGATAGCCTTGTCCCCAAAAGTTGGTCGGCACATTATTTAATGCCCCAGTAAGGTAAAAGCGCCATGTATCATCAGCAAGGTAAGTATAGTTACTAAAAGTCATACCAAAAGCCCCAGTTGATGAACCAAAGCCACTTAATGACAGTGATGAAATTTTACTGTCGGGACGACTATCTGCTTGATAAAGCCCAACAACGGCGATCCCAAGCCCCAACTCTAATTCAGGGGTATAGAAAGGCCCGGGTAAAACGCCCCAGTCGATGGTTTTACTGCGATCAAAATTATTGCTCCCTCCTAGTTGATTTAACCATTGGTCGATTTGTTGTCTATCAGGAAAGAGTTGGGCATTCGCTGTGTGTGAAATAAATAGGCTGGCAAAGGCCAGCCCATAAATAAAAGATGTTTTAACCATTAAAAACGGAACTCACCAGAAACAAAGAAACTATTACGATTATTAAAGCCCACTTCGGTGATCACATTAAAGTTACGGGTGACTTCTAAACGAGCCCCTACCGTTTGGTTCCATTTATGAGCAAGATGTTGTTCAACGTCGAATTTGACGTTCCCAATTCCTTCTAGAAAATCAGGGTTATTCATCATGTCATTTAGTTTACCTGGTAGATGTAATTTACTTACATCGCCTTTAAAGCGTTGAGTAATATCTTGATACATAGCACCTGTCCACACCTGCAATTTGGTATTACCTTGGCCTGAAATCAGTGGCGAGAAAACAAATTCATAGCCCACACGTGGTGAAATCACTAAGGCTTTAATATCACCATCTAAGATATCTAAGCTTGTTTTAGTGTAGTTTAAATCAAAAGTGCCAAAAAATTGGTTATAACCACCTGCTAAAGTAAAACCAGCACCATAGGTTCTACCCTTAAAATCAAGTTCAAATATCTCGTTTTGAGTAATAGAAGATGGCGGTACTCCTGGAAATCCAAAATCCATAGATACATCGTTCAAAATTGTCTTTGACGTTCCTTTTGTATAGCCATATAAACCGTATACATTCATAAAAGGGAAAACCCAACTATCGAGTTTTAGCATATGGGTTTCACTTTTTTCACGGGTATGACCTACATCAATCTTAATAACATCACTCATTGCATCCCATTCACTGGAATCAAAACCAATTTTATCCACAACAATATCTTGACGTAGATTCATATAGCTATAGCTTGCACCAAATGGCTCTGGTAAATCATAACCACGAGCGCGAGCGGCATCGCCCCAAATAGGTAATACGCGCGATTGACTTGCAGGAGTACGGGTATCTAACGAACCTTCGCTATTTAACGCAGTGCCGCCGGATTGGCTTACACTTAAAGAGAGCAGAGGGCGATCGCTATCCGCATAAGAAAAGCCAGTAGCAAGAAGAGAGGCAGCAAACATTACCTTATTAAAATGAGAAAAGTTCATATATAACCCACAAAAATAAAAAATAACCAAATAGTAAGTAAAAGAGTAGCGCGAAATTTTAGTCTTTTTCTTATATATGGTCACCAGCTATAAGTGCTAATTGCAGATAAAAATGCTTAGCAATATGTATTATCACGGTATTATCTAAGTGTTTTTAACTAATAATCATCTTTATCTTCAGTTATTCTTAATAAAAGCAGATGATTTTATGGTGATAAATAACGGGGTTTACCAAGCGTGATTGTACTATTTTTGTACAGCTATTGATAAGTTCCGATTAATTGGTCGCATTGATAAGTAACTGCGATAAGATATGTAGGATACCAAACTGGGGTGCAATAACATTAAGGAGTTGCGATGACTTATGATGAATTATACCAATACGCTATATTTATGTTGTCGCGTCGTGATTATGGCACCACTGAGCTGAAACGCCGTTTAGCACGTAGGATCAACGAAGTCGATAAAGCTAAACAGAGCACAACCGATGAAAGATGCTTAGAGCAAGTGATCGAGCGATTATTAGAAGGCCAATATCTGGATGATAATCGCACGGTATATGCTTTTTTTCGTCGTTATTTAAGTAAATCTTATGGCCCGCTGCGTATTCGCCAAGAGTTACAGCAAAAAGGCTTTCCCAGTGAAATTATTGCACGGGTACTAGAAGAAACAGAAACTGATTGGTATGCACTCTGCCAAGATCTTAAAGAGAAAAAATTTGGTACAGGTAAACCCAAAGATTTTAAAGAGAGAGCCAAACAAATTCGCTATCTCCAATATCGAGGGTTTACTTCTGATTATATCAATGCGTTATTTTAATTGATTAACGAAGTGCCATGGCATATTTATCATCAAACTAATTTTTATAAAGAATAGTTAATTTAAGTGAAATGTTAATTTAAAACTATTCTTTAATAATAAACTTATTTTATATACTCTTGTTTATATTTTTATTATTTCAATAGTTAATCATCATCTAATAAATATTAAATGACTGTTTTAGTCTCCTTTTAATATTAAATTAAATGACGATATTGCTCACAGATTTTAATAAATATATATTTAATTATCTATTTTTGACTAATATCTAATGTGATTGACATAATCATTATATTTTAAAAGATTCAATTATTATTGAGGATTTATTATGAAGAAAAATAAACTTATGCTATTTACTGCAACATTATTATTATCATCTGCAGGTATTATTTCAACAGCATCAGCTGAGGTGACATTAAAGCATGGCTATATTGATAGTCCACCCAGCAGAGCTTTTCTTTGTTCATCCAAAGGGGGGAATTTAAATAAAAATTGTGGTCCGATACAGTATGAACCGCAATCCATTGAAGGGGATAAAGGATTCCCTAAAGGTGGTCCTGCAGATGGTGAAATTGCCAGTGGTGGAAAGGCAACTTTTTCTGCTTTAAATGCACAAAGTGCAGATCGCTGGCATAAAGTGGCAATGAAAAGTGGCGAAAATACTTTTAAGTGGACATTAACTGCAAAACATAGCACTGAATCATGGCGCTTCTTTATTACAAAACCAGGGTGGGATGTTAATAAACCATTGACCCGTGCTGATTTTGATTTAACACCTTTTTGCCAACGAAATGATAATGGGAAAATACCCACAGAAACCGTAACATTAAATTGTAATATACCAGAACGTTCTGGTTATCAAATTATTTTAGGTGTTTGGGATATTGCTGATACGGGTAATGCTTTTTATCAAGTTATTGATGCTGAATTTAAAAAATAACTCGCTATATTTTATTTAAATAATTATTTTAGTCATGCTATTAATCTTAATACTATTAAGATCGAGGCTATACTTAATAGCAAAAAATTATATTAATGATAAGGATTAAATAAATATAACGGTTATTTTTTGTTTAATTGTTAGCGCCGTGAAAATGGCGCTATTTTCATCTGTTCTACTAGAAATTCTTCGCTCACAATGCTACTTTCTAATCTATACCTATAATTATTTAGCTTAAAACCAACATCATTGAGGCGCGATTATGGAAATCTATTTAGATACCGCAGATATTGAAGAAGTGAGAAAACTTTCACAAGTGCTTCCTATTGCTGGTGTCACTACCAATCCTTCTATTATTGCTCAATCAGCGCAGCCCATTGAAACGCTATTACCTGAATTAAAAGCCGCTATGGGCGGTAAGGGGCGGGTATTTGCGCAGGTAATTGCCCGTGATATCGATACCATGATTGAAGAAGCATTGCGCATTGGTAATATTGCCGATAATACTGTGATTAAAATTCCCGTCACTGAAGCTGGCTTGGTTGCTATTAAACAATTAAAGCAAAAAAATATGTTGGTATTGGGGACTGCTATTTACAGTGTGTCTCAAGGGTTGATGGCGGCGTTAGCAGGGGCTGATTATATCGCTCCTTATGTGCATCGTATGGATAGACAAGGCTCTGATGGTGTGAGAGTAGTAAGAGAGTTGCAAACGCTGATTTCCATGCATAATTTACCCACTAAAATACTGGCAGCTAGTTTTAAAACACCACGCCAAGTGGTTGATTGTCTGTTGTCTGGCGCTTCGGCAGTAACACTTCCGATAGAGCTTGCCTACTCTATTATCCGTTCACCCGTAGTCGATGATGCGATTAATAAATTTACTGATGATTGGTCATTAGCCTTTAATCGCCAATCATTGTAATGATTTTATTGTGTTTGTTATTTGGCGCTATTTAATGTTAATGGCGCCAATAAAATAATAATCATAGGTAAAATAAATATTATTCTTATTCAATTTTTCTGTCTATATTAAATAAAAACTCTACTGATGAATTAGACTATTTAAAAAGAATAGAATGCTGAGCATTGTACTATATTGTAGAAATATTATCTGATTAAATTGCGCAATAATAATTTATTATATCGACTTGTGTTTTTAAAGTAAGATTATTCTCTGCTAAATTATCGTATACGCGGATAAGGTGTAATTTAATCAATTATTGATTTATATCTAACAATAAGTTGCCTTTGTGGTAATCTAAAAATAAATCTATTACTATAACCTTAGCATTTTAATGGATTAATAATATAATATTTTTATGCTATTTTGTTGTTTATAAACACTTTTATCATGTTCTTTTATTCTTTTTGTCCGTTCTTACTGTAAACTCAGTAAGTTGATTTTATTTATTTTTATTAGTGTTATTTTATATTTAATAACAACAAAATAAATTGTAATTAATGTGTTAATTAAAGAGTTTGGTTGTTAATGATATACAAAATATTATTTATTTTTAAATAACTAACTGAATGAATTAACAGGGAAAGCCGATACTCCGCGGTTAAATAAAATTAACATATAGTTATTATCTTTATTTAGAGATAAATAAACTTTGATTTGTAATATTGTTGGAGTAAATATGTGTGAAGAAGACATAAATAAACCACTCTATTTGTTAATTGCAGACTGGGTTCAAGAGCAACAACGCTGGGTGAGTGCGAAAGAGATCGCTAAAAATTTTGATATCCCCCAATGTAATGCGATTAATATCGTTTCTTATATTCTTTCTGATGTAAAAGAGATTGAGTGTGAAACCAAAAGCGTTCCTAATCAATTGGAAGGAAGAGGGTGCCAATGCCAACGGATGATCAAAGTCAGTCATATTGATCCTGCTCTTTATTCTCGTTTAAAAGGTCATACGCAAAGTAAAAGTCGTTTAAGCGCCCCAGAGAAATTAGCAGCTATGATCCCTCATGGGCTGAATCACCAACAAAAATGGCAATGGATGTTGTCAAAATCACAACGGCGTTAATTGATAGCCGAGTGTTAAAATAAAGCAATACGACAGGCGTTTGTTGTGCCTGTCGCTGTTGGTTTATTGACCTTTGGGTTTTACCTCTGTCGTGCCCCTTAAACGAGGACGATTAGCTTCAGGGGCTGTTAATGGTGTCGTTTCTACTAAGCTTTGACGACAACGAACAGTGAGATCTTGATATTCACGAGTGTTCATACGTTTCCACTGCATATCTTGGTCGCTAATATCACGTACATGTTTTGCTGGGCTTCCCATTAACATTTGTCTCGCCTGCCCTTGAAAGCCCGCTTTCACAAAGCTCATGGCGGCAACAATACTTTCCTCACCAATGATCGCACCATCCATAATCACGCTATTCATGCCGACTAGGCTATCACGACCGATAATACAACTGTGAAGAATAGCACCATGACCAATATGACCATTTTCTTGCACAATGGTATCCATATCCGTATAACCATGCATAACACAGCCATCTTGAAGATTTGCACCTGCTTCAACAATTAAACGGCCATAATCACCCCGTAATGAAGCCAAAGGGCCAATATAAACACCAGCACCAATAATGACATCGCCAATTAGTACTGCTGATGGGTGAATGTAAGCTGTTGGATGAACAACAGGAATAACACCTTCAAATGCATAGATACTCATCAGTTTTCCTCTTAGTTGTATTATCAATTCAAGTGATAATTATCGTCCTTTCCATTCAGGTGAGCGTTTTTCGGCAAAGGCTAGCGGGCCTTCGAGTGCATCTTCTGAATGTAAAACACGTGGGTAATATTTTAGAACACCACTGCGCATTAATTTGTAGCCTTCTTCAATCGAAAGCTCGCTAGTGGCACGGTAGATCTCTTTTAATGCAGCGACTGCAAGTGGCGCACTGTTGGCGATTTGATCGGCTAATTCACGGGCGCTATCCATCAGTTCAGTCGCACTGACAACGCGGTTAGCAATGCCCCAGCGTAGCGCCTCTTGTGCATTCATACGACGGCCAGTCATGAGCATTTCATTGACAATTGCAGGAGGTAAGCGTTTAGGTAAACGTAAAACACCGCCACTGTCAGGAACAATACCTAATTGTGCTTCTGGCAAGGCAAAAGAAGCATTGTCTGAACAAATTATCATGTCGGCTGCCAGTGCTAATTCAAAGCCACCCCCAAAAGCATAGCCGTTAATGGCAGCAATGACAGGTTTATTAAGATCAAATAATTCCGTTAAGCCCGCAAAGCCACCAGCACCAAAGTCTGCATCAGGGGCTTCTCCTTCAGCTGCGGCTTTCAAATCCCAGCCGGCACAAAAGAATCGTTCACCAGCACCTGTAATAATGGCAACGCGTAAACTAGGATCATCACGAAAACGCATAAATACCTCACCCATTTCATGACTGGTTTTGGCATCAATTGCATTGGCTTTCGGTCTATCTAATATAATTTCAAGCACTGAACCACGTGTTGTTAGATGTAATGATTGGCTCATGTCATATTCCTTTTTCAATAAAAATAAGCAGTTATAATTAACTGTCACGAAAACCCACTTATGGCCTATTTCAAATGCTTTTTGATCACTTTGCCTGAGCAATTACGTGGTAACCCCTGTTTAAACTCAACGGCGGAAGGCACTTTAAATTTCGCCATATTCTGTTCACAAAAGGCGAAAAAGGCTTCTTCACTTAACGTTTCACCGTCAACCAGTACCACAAAGGCTTTAATGGCTTCATCGCGAATATCATCAGGTACACCAATTACTGCTACATCTTGGATTTTAGGATGTGATGCGATGATATTTTCAATTTCAATACAAGAGACGTTTTCACCACCGCGTTTGATCATGTTGCAACTGCGATCAACAAAATAGAAAAAGCCTTCGTCATCTCGATAACCATAGTCACCCGTGTGTAACCAACCATCAGGCTCTAGCGCTTTTTCTGTTGCATCGGGGCGATTGTAATACTCTTTAAATAAGGTTTTTCCCGGTTCACCTTTGACGCAGATCTCACCGACTACACCGTTAGGAACTTGCTGATTTTGTTTGTCGCGAATTTGCGCTTGATAACAAAATCCCGGTCTACCAATAGATGGCCAGCGGCGTTTATCGCCAGGTCTGTCACCGATTAAGCCAACAATGGTTTCTGTCATGCCGTAAGAGGTGAGTAATCGCACATTAAAGCGTTCAATAAAGGCATCTTTCTCCTCATCTGCAAGATTGAGGTAAAACATCACTTCGCGCAGTTTATGTTGCTTTTCATCTGGTGAGACTGGTTGTGCCATTAAGGTGCGCATCATCATGGGTATGCATTCTGTTACCGTTGCTTGGTATTTGAGAATTTGCTTCCAGAAGGCTCTTGCACTGTATTTTTCCAGTAGTACAAATGTGGCACCGACAGAAAAAGCAGGAAGTGATGCAGTACACTGACAATCGATATGAAAAGCAGGCATGACGGTAAGATAGATATCATCTTCCCGTAAGGCGTTCTGCCATGATGAGTAGTAGCCAGCAAAACGTAAATTATAATGCGTAATAACTACTCCTTTGGGTTGTGAAGTAGTTCCTGAGGTAAAAAGGATTTCAGCCGTGTCATCCACACTTAATGGGGTGTGATGATTAAGCGTAACGGGATGCTTGGCTTTTTCACTTAAAAAATCAACAACCCCTTTTTCAGTAGGGAGACCGTTTTCTGTTATTAAAAACAGTTGCGTTAAAGGAGAGTGCTTATCGTGCAACATCGGTTGGTAAATTGGAGAGAAATTATCACTTGTTACCACAAAGTGTGCTTGGCAATGGTTAATGATCCAAGCACTCTCTTCATACATAAAGCGGGCATTAATGGGCACCATAACAGCGCCAATTTTTGCCAGTCCAAACCAGCAAAAGAAAAATTCTGGGCAGTTATCAAGATGTAAGGCAACATGGTCGCCTTTTTTTATACCACAGGCATGAAAAAGATTTGCGGCTCTGTTGATCTCTTCATTTAATTCACTGTAGCTAAATTGTCTGACTTTCCCTTGTGCAGATTCAAAAATTAGCGCTGTTTTTTTATCATAAACTTCAGCTAAATCATCCCACATTTGCCGTAAGTGTTGTCTGCCAATCACATCCATTAAACTGTTATCCCATGCTTTTGCCGTAAGCTCAGGTATTGTGGGATAGTGCCACTTGTACCTGAGTCTAACGGTATTTACTCTACGATTTTAGCTAGCCCTTTATCGACTAGCTCCCTAATTTGTTCGTCGCTATAACCGATATTTTTCAAAATCGCATTGGTATCCATGCCGTGAGCAGGCATACCACGCCAGATTTTTCCTGGATTATTTTTGAATTTCGGCATGATATTTGGTCCCTTACAGGTTTCACCACTCATCGTTTTCCATTGAGTAATTGACTCTCGAGCCACGTATTGTGGATTGCCTTCTAATTCAGGAATGGTTAACACTTTTGCACTGGCAATATTGAGTTCAGATAGGCGTTTTAGTACGGCGGTAATCGGCTGGTTGGCTAGCCATTCATCTAATTTATCTTCAAAGAGTTGACCATGAGGGCAATTAATACGGTGGATCAGTTGTGTCCCTTTGGGGACTTCAGGAGTACCTAATAGATGAGCAAGACCAATATCTTTAAAAATTTCTTCAATTTGAGTGATGCCGACCACTTCCATCACGATATAACCATCTTGGCAACGGTATAAGCCACAGCCGGCATAGTATGGATCTTTGCCTTTGGTCATTCGTGGACAGATTTCTCCGCCATTAAAATAGTCCATCATGAAGTATTGCCCCATTCGCAACATCACTTCATACATTGCAATATCAATACTTTCCCCTTTGCCTGTTTGTTGCACTTTGTACAGTGCCGCTAATGCTGAGGTGGTTGCCGTCATACCAGAGAAATAGTCAGCGGTATAAGGAAAAGCGGGCATAGGTTGGTCTTTATCGCCGTTTTGAATGAGATAGCCACTAAATGCTTGAGCAATAGTGTTGTAGGCTGGAAGGTTGGTATATTGCGGATCGCCATATTGACCAAAGCCGGATAAGTGCGCGATAACCAATTTAGGGTTATGCTCCCATAAAACCTCATCGGTAATACCGCGACGGGCAAAGGCAGGACCTTTGCTGGCTTCGATAAAAATATCCGTGGTTTCCATTAATTTTAGGAAAGCATCACGGCCTTCGTCTTTGAAAATATTTAACGATAACGCATGTAGATTGCGACGGGAAAGCTGTGGATAATGGGGTTGAACACGAATGGTATCCGCCCATGCAACGTTTTCAATCCAAATGACCTCTGCACCCCACTCTGCAAACATCTGTCCTGCAAATGGCCCGGCAATCTCAATACCTGAAAACACCACACGAACTCCAGCTAGTGGCCCAAATTGTGGCATGGGTAAATGTTCTGTCATAATGTCACCTCGTCAGTGGACTGTTTGAACACTCCCTCACTTGATGTTAAGAGAGTGCTCTGCGATTAATTAACGATACTGTTTCAGTACAGCGCGTCCTAATGTCAGGATCTGCATTTCATCAGAGCCACCAGATACACGGTCAACGCGTAGATCACGCCAAAAACGTGCAATACGGTGTTCACCTGCGATCCCCACACCACCCAGCACTTGCATCGCACTATCAACCACTTCAAAGGCTGCATTCGCACAGAAGTATTTACACATTGCAGCATCACCGGAGGTAATTAAGCCATTGTCACTTTTCCATGCAGTTTCATATAACATGTTGCGCATTGAATTGAGTTTGATCGCCATATGGGCGAATTTTTCTTGAATAAGTTGGAAACGACCGATAGTCTCACCAAATTGAACCCGTTGGTTGGCGTAGCGCGCCGCATCTTCAAACGCACACATGGCGGTACCATAGTTAGTCAGTGCCACTAAGAAACGCTCATGATCAAACTCTTCTTTCACACGGTTAAAGCCGTTACCTTCGCGACCAAACATATCTTTTTCTTCAAGTTCAACGTTGTCGAAGGTGATTTCACAGCAGCTATCCATACGTAAACCCAGTTTTTCTAGCTTAGTGACTTTAATGCCGGGTTTACTCATATCGACAAACCATTCGGTAAAGATGGGTTTATCAGGGGAAGCCGCATCACGACTCATCACGACGATATAAGGGGTATAAGCACTACTGGTGATAAAGCATTTGCTACCGTTGAGGTAAACTTTGCCATTTTTACGGGTATAAGTGGTTTGTAAGCTGCCCACATCAGAACCGGCCCCCGGTTCAGTGATCGCTGAGTTCCACATCTGTTTGCCTGTACCACGAAACGCCATGATTTTGTCGATTTGTTCTTGAGTCCCTTCACGCAATACGGTGTTAAATCCCCCCGGTAATTGATAGAGCACATAGGTTGGCGCACCTAAACGACCTAATTCCATCCAAATTGCGGCAACAGTAACAAATCCGGCATTTAAGCCACCGTGCTCTTCAGGGATAAGCAGATTGTCAATTTCCATATCCGCTAAGGCCTTAACAAAACGCTCTGGGTATTTACTTTCGCGATCACACTGTGCGAAATAAGCTTCCCAGTTTTCACTGGCCATTAATTCGCGGACACCGTCAACAAACAGTTCCTGCTCATCATTCAATCTAAAATCCATGTTAATAACCTCTTAATGTGTCATTTTTTGCGTATAGGGAGATCAATCTTTCCAGTGCACTTTGGCATCTTTTATAAAGGACAAGGTGACCATGATATTGACGAAAAATAGTGGGCATCCTCCGGCAATAATGGCGGTTTGGATCGGTTTTAAGCCGCCTAATGCTAGTAAAATAATGCCGATAATACCGACTAATACAGACCAGCCGATGCGTACCAATAATGGTGGTTCAGCCCCTTCTTTCATGGAGCGACAAGTTGACATTGCTAGTGTGTAAGAGCAGGCATTGATTAAAGTGACGGTGGCGATAAAGCAGAGAATAAAGAAGCCCCACATGGTTGCTGTACTGAGGGGTAAAGCGGCCCATGTTTCGATAATGGCGCGTGGCACACCATATTGATCAATCAGTTGCGGAATATTAAGGATATTTTGGTCAATCAGTTGTAAAGTGTTACCCCCCAGAATAGTCCAAATCAGCCAAGTTCCTGCGGTTAAACCTGATACCATTCCTAAACATAATTCACGAACAGTACGACCTTTAGAAATACGCGCTAAGAAGATACTCATTTGAATGGCGTAAATAACCCACCAAGCCCAATAGAAGACAGTCCAAGCCTGAGGAAAACCCCCTTTACCAATAGGATCGGTGTAAAACAACATACGTGGCATATACATCAGCAATGTACCCACAGAATCTGTGAAGTAATTGACAATAAAGCTGGCACCACCCACGATAAATACCCAACCTAACATTAAGAAGCTCAGGTAAGTACGCACATCACTGGCGATTTTTACCCCTTTTTGTAGACCAAATGCCACGCAAATAGCGTTGAGTAAGATCCAGCAAGAGATAATAATGGCATCTAATTGTAGAGTGTGAGGAATACCAAATAAGTATTGAATACATTCAGTTACCAAAGGCGTTGCAAGCCCAAGGCTGGTGCCCATTGCTAGGATCAAGGCGACCAAATAGAAATTGTCGACGACAGTACCAAATAAACCATTAACGTGTTTTTCACCCACTAATGGCGTTAAAGTGCTACTTGGGCGGATCACTTCCATTTTGCGTACAAAAAAGAAGTAAGCGAAGGCGACAGACAGGAAACTATAGGTTGCCCAAGGTAGCGGGCCCCAGTGGAATAAGCTGTAAGCTAACCCTATCTCTTTGGCTGGCGCGGAGTAACCTTCCATACCGAAAGGAGGACTTGAAATGTAGTAGTATATTTCAATTGAGCCCCAAAACAGTACAGCCGCTGATGTACAAGAAGCAAACATCATAAAGATCCAGCTTGCCGTACTAAATTCTGGTTTCTCATCGCCCAGGCGTTTTTTGGCATAACGTCCAAAAACCAACCAGAACCAGCCCCCGAACATGATCACCATATACCATTCGAAGGCCCAACCCCAGACATTGGTAACATAGCTGAAAACGGCATTGATCACTTCATTTGAAGCATCAAGATCGCGTACCGTTAACCAGCATAAAATACCAACAATGATTAATGGCGGAAAAAAAACCTTCGGTTCTATTCCTGCCTTTTTATTATCTTTGCTCATAGGTAAATTTTCCAAATATATTTAGCGCAGAAGTTTAATAAGTGTAAATTCCTAATTTCGAATAAACTCTTTTAGTTAGATCCTATATATTCCATTAATTGGTTTTTATCATAATCAAAAAACAAGTCGATTGGCTAATTTATAAAATCATTAATGAAGAAGAATAATGGATATTATTAATGTTCCATTCTGTTATTCACTTCACACTATTCTTTTTGTCGATTTTATGTTACGTTTTATAACCTTTTATTTTCATTTTAATTAATTGATAAATAAGGCTATATTTAGGTTTGTAATAAATGTGTTATATTCGCTCTTTCAATATTGTTGATCTTTGTGGCAATATTGAATATTAAATAAATCATTTCTTATTATGTTCAATATTGTTGATCCAGATAACAATATTGAAAGTTAATCACTTTAATTAAATTTAATTTCAATATTGGTGATGTATTTAGCAATATTGAACGCTATCCATCTCTTATTTAATAATCTTCAATATTGGTGATCTAGATTTAATTTCTTAATCATTTAATTGTGTTAATTGTATATTACATTGCCAGAGTAAATGACATATTTATTAATTTCAGGAGATGTAATGAAGATTATTACATGTTACAAGAGTGTTCCCGACGAACAGGATATTGTGGTCAATAATGCCGATGGTTCACTCGATTTTTCGCGCGCCAATAACAAAATTAGCCAATATGATTTAAATGCGATTGAAGCGGCAAATCAGTTAAAAACACAACTTGATGGTATTCAAATCACGGCAATGAGCGTAGGTGGTAACGCGCTGACTAACGCTAAAGCACGTAAAGATGTGTTATCTCGTGGTGCTGATGATCTCGTGGTGGTGGTTGATGAGCAATTGGAAGCTTCTCTTCCTTATCAAACGGCGACAGTGCTTGCTGCCGCTGCAACTAAGCAAGGGTACGATCTTATCTTATGTGGTGATGGCTCGGCAGATCTAAGTTCACAACAAGTGAGTTTGCTGGTGGGGGAGATCTTGAATATTCCTGCCATTAATGGGGTTAATAAAATTGTTTCTATTACAACTGATTCCATCACCGTTGAACGCGAATTAGAAAACGAAATTGAAACGCTTACTATCACCTTACCTGCGGTGATTGCCGTTTCTACCGATATCAACTCTCCGCAAATTCCATCTATGAAAGCCATTTTAGGTGCCGCTAAAAAGCCGGTTCAACAATGGAGTGTGGCCGATCTTGGTTTAGAGCCCATAACACCACGTTCAGAGCAAACCGTGTTAGCACCGAAACAAAAAGTACGTCAGCGCATTATTATTGAAGGTGATGGCGATGATCAAATTGCTGAATTTGCAGAATATTTACGAAAAATTATTAAGTAATAGGGGGAGTTATGAGCCAGTTTTCAACTGTTTGGGTGTTGAGTGATGTACTTTCCCCTTTACCAGAATTAATGGGAGGTGCTTCTTCATTAGGTCAATCAATCAATGTCTTTACCTTTAATGATGAGCAAAGCATCGCTGCCTTTAAATTAGGGGCGACAGCGGTTTTCCAATTAGAAGGTAAACCTGATGATCGCATTATGGAAGATTATGCACAAAGTATCGTTGAAACCATTAAATCACATAGCGATGCCGGCTTGGTCTTACTGCCGAATACGCGTCGTGGCAAATTATTTGCCGCTCGTTTAGGTCACCGTTTAGCCGCGGTAGTATCAAATGATGCACAATCATTAAGTACCCAAAATGATGCATTAGTGGCAAAACATATGGTTTACGGTGGACTTGCCTTTGGTGATGAAACATTAACAACACCTTATTGTGTTGTTACCGCAAGCACTGGCGCTTTTGACGTTGCATCAGAAACACAGGCTACGGGTACGGCACAAAAAGTAGCATGGATTGCCCCTTCACAAAGCATTATTTGCCAGTCTATTCAGCCAAGAAAAATCAATGCCGTCGATCTGGATAAAGCCCGTTTTGTGGTCAGTGTTGGTCGAGGTATTGGCAGTAAAGAAAATATTGCTATTGCAGAAGAGTTAGCAAAAGAGATTGGGGCTGAAATTGCCTGCTCTCGCCCTGTGGCTGAAAATGAAAAATGGATGGAGCATGAGCGTTATGTTGGCATTTCTAACCTGATGCTTAAGCCAGATCTGTATTTGGCGGTGGGTATTTCAGGGCAAATCCAACATATGGTTGGTGCAAATGGATCACAAACCATTATGGCGATCAACAAAGATAAAAATGCACCTATCTTCCAATTTGCTGACTACGGCATTGTCGGTGATTTAATGAAGATTTTGCCTGCACTTACCCGTCAACTATCTAACTGATTTAGTCAGCAGAGAAGATAACTTCTCTGCTTTATTTGCAAGTTCTGGAGATGTTATGTCCGATTCCGAAGATATTTTCGATGCCATTATTGTTGGCGCAGGATTAGCGGGCTCTGTGGCTGCACTTGTTTTAGCCAGAGAAGGTGCGCAGGTATTGCTAATAGAAAGAGGGAACTACGCCGGCGGAAAAAATGTAACGGGTGGTCGTCTATATGCCCATACCCTTGAGCGCATCATTCCTGAATTTGCGCAACAGGCTCCGGTTGAGCGGGTGATCACCCATGAAAAACTGTCATTTATGACACAAACAGGGGCTATGACTATCGACTATCAAAACGCTGAAACGCATAACCCTAATCATGCCTCTTGGTCTGTATTACGTGGTGAATTTGATCAATGGCTAATGGCGCAAGCCGAAGATGCAGGCGCCCAATGTATCACGGGCATTCGTGTTGATAAGTTAGTTGAGCGTGACGGTAAAATTGTCGGTGTAGAAGCAGATGGTGATGTATTAGAAGCCAAAGCGGTGATTTTGGCTGATGGTGTGAACTCACTTTTGGCTGAACAGTTAGGCATGACAAAACGAGTTGCAGCTGAAAATGTTGCCGTGGGCGTAAAAGAGATCATCGAACTGCCTGAAAGTGTCATTAAAGATCGTTTTAACCTAAAAGATAACGAAGGTGTAGCTTGGTTATTTGCCGGCTCTCCTACCGATGGGTTAATGGGGGGCGGTTTTTTATATACCAATAAAACGACGCTTTCTTTGGGGCTTGTCTGTGGGCTTCACCATATTAAAGATGCCAAAAAATCGGTTCCACAAATGCTAGAAGATTTTAAACAACACCCCGTTGTAGCACCGCTAATTGCTGATGGAAAAATGGTGGAATATAGCGCCCATGTGGTACCTGAGGCAGGGTTGCGAATGCAACACGAACTTGTTCGCGATGGTGTTTTGATAGCAGGAGATGCGGCAGGCATGTGTATGAATCTAGGCTTTACCATTAGAGGGATGGATTTAGCCATGGCATCAGGGGAAGCTGCTGCAAAAACGGTGCTTTCAGCAATGGCAAAAAATGATTTTAGTAAACAAACCCTTAATGAGTATCTCGATCATTTAGCACAGGGGCCTTTGCGCGATATGAAAGCATATCAACGTATGCCTGATTTACTAGATAATCCACGTATGTTTACTGCTTATCCTGACATGGTGGTTGGTATTGCAAAAGATCTCTTTACTGTCACCGATGATGCCCCTGTACCGATGCGTAAAACCATCATGCGTCATAGCAAAAAAGTGGGGTGGATGAATTTAATAAAAGATGGGATCAAAGGAGTAAAAGCAATATGAGTTCTCCTGTAAATGTCGATGTCAAATTGGGCATCAATAAATTTAATGTCGATGAAGAAAATCCACATATCGTCATTAAACAGCAACCTGATATGCAAGTATTAGACACACTGGTAAAAGCTTGTCCTGCGGGTCTTTATAAAAAACAACAAGATGGTAGCGTCAGCTTTGATTATGCAGGGTGCTTAGAGTGTGGAACGTGTCGAATTCTCGGTTTAGACAGTGCGCTTGAAAAATGGGAATACCCACGCGGAACGTTTGGCGTGGAATATCGTTACGGATGATGTATCGCTACTTTTCTCCCAGCGCTGTCTCCGGCCTGGGAGCTTTTCTTTCTTTGGTTAAAAAAATAGACTAGGACGCAGTCATGCAGCCCAGAAACTTTGATGATATTCGTTTTACCTCAGTACATCGTCGAGTGATGTTATGGGGAAGTGGCGGCCCTTTTCTTGATGGTTATGTATTAGTCATTATTGGTGTGGCGCTCGAACAATTAACACCTATATTACAGCTTGATACGCGATGGATTGGTTTGCTTGGTGCGGCAACATTAGCAGGGCTTTTTATTGGTACCTCACTTTTTGGCTATATTTGTGACAAAGTAGGGCGCCGTAAAATGTTCCTCGTTGATATTGTGGCTATTGCGGTGATTTCTATTGCGACCATGTTTGTTTCAACACCAATAGGGTTGTTAGTGATGCGCTTCCTTATTGGGATTGTGATTGGCGCTGACTATCCTATTGCAACTTCGATGATCACCGAATTTTCCAATAAAAAGCAACGTGCCTTTGCCGTCGGATTTATTGCTGCTATGTGGTATATCGGTGCGACATGTGCCAATTTAGTGGGTTATCTTTTATATGATGTCCAAGATGGCTGGCGTTGGATGTTAGGCAGTGCTTTTATTCCTTGCGTTATTATTCTAATTGGTCGCTTTGATCTCCCTGAATCACCGCTTTGGTTAATACGCCAAGGGCGTATTAAAGAGTGTAATAAAATGATGATCAAACTCTTTGGCGAGCCTGTGGTCTTTGAAGCAGAAGATGCTAAAACGACCCGTTTTATCGAATTATTTAATAAACGCCACTTCTCATTTGTGCTCTTTGTTGCCGTAATTTGGACCTGCCAAGTGATCCCGATGTTTGCCATTTATACCTTTGGCCCTCAAATCGTCGGTTTATTAGGATGGGATACAGGAAGAAGTGCGGCATTAGGCAATGTCGTGATCAGTCTATTTTTTATGTTGGGTTGTATTCCTGCGATGTTTTGGTTAAACCAAACGGGGCGGCGCCCACTGTTAATTGGTAGTTTTGCGATGATGACTTTAGCATTATTCACGCTGGGGATATTCCCGAATTTACCGATTTTATTCGTTATCTTAGCGTTTGCTACCTACGCTTTTTTCTCGGGAGGACCTGGCATTTTACAGTGGCTTTATCCGAATGAATTATTTCCAACCGATATCCGAGCATCGGCGGTGGGGGTTATTATGTCGATAAGCCGTATTGGGACGGTTATTTCCACCTGTGCGCTTCCCGCTTTTATTGCCACTTATGGGATCAATACCACAATGCTGGTGGGGGCGGCTATTTCTCTGTTTGGGATGATGGTATCAGTACTGTTTGCGCCAGAAACGAAGGGATTAACGTTAAAGCAGACATCAAAGATGCCTATGCGACGTGGTAAAAAATCCCTTTAATTGATCATTAATAAAATAAGTTAAGTGCTTTAAATAATTTTTTATTTAGATGTTATAAAAATTAATTGTTATTGTTTTTATATTATTTTGATTTTAATGATTACGTTAATGTTTATTGATAAGATTTTTTTATATTCTTAAATGATTTGTGTGTTTTTATATTGAAAAAGAGAGTGGTGTTGTTTTCTTATTTAAATAAAATACCGCTCTCTTTTTTTATTAATAATAACACCTTTATAACGCCTTGATTTCAATTTTATCTTATTGTTATTAATTATACTTCAATTACAAATTATATTTAACTCACCAAATATAGACCTCAATCACAAATCTCTCTCAGATTATTCAAATGACGAAAAACAGTTCGTTATTTACCAAGAATGAATTATTTCCCCTACCCAGAATAAGGTCATTACAGATGTAAACATCAGAAAAGAAGCGGTTAAGTAGGTATTTATGACCTTATTAGAAACGACAGTTAAAGAATGTCTAAACAATGTAGTGAAGCAATATGCGTCACAAACGGCCTTAATTGAAAACCAAAGTAAAAAAACACTGTCTTGGCAACAATTACAACAAGAAGTCGAGAGTGTTGCGCGTGGCTTTTTATCCATGGGGTTAACAAAAGGCGATCGTTTAGGTATCTGGTCTGCTAATAGTAAAGAATGGATAATTTGTTTTCTTGCAGCTGCTCAAATTGGTATTCCGGTTGTCTGTATTAACTTTCATTTAAAAAAAAGAGAGTTATTAGATTTATGCCGATTAACTGGAATTAAAGCACTCTGTTTTTCTGATGGTTTTAAAAGTAATCATTTTATTGAGGTTATTAATTATCTTTCTAAAAAAGCATCAAAAAATAAAGACGCATTACCTCAATTATTTATTAGCATGGGAAATCAACAGGCAGAAAAAAGCGTCTCTTTATCTCAATTAAAAGAAATTAGCCAAAAAATATCAGACAAAGCATATCAACATGCTATTGAACAAGTTAGCGTAAAAGATTTACTAACTATTCAAATGACCTCTGGCAGTACAGCAATGCCGAAAGGTGTCATGTTAAGCCAATATAATGTTATTAATAATGCCATGCTGTCAGCACAGCGCTTAGGTGTTACGCATGATGATGTGATTTGTCTTGCGGTTCCGCTATTCCACTGCTTTGGACTCTCTTCTTGTCTCTTTTTTGCGTTAACAACAGGGTGCCAACTTGTTCTTCTTGATAATTACAACGCTGAAGATGTATTAAAAGCCATTCAACATCATCGTTGCACCATTATGCATGGTGTACCGACCATTTTTAGTCGTTTAATGAAGCATGAACAATTTTCTCACTATGATTTATCGAGTCTTGATAAAGGCATTATCGCAGGAGCAAGTTTCCCTCCTGCGTTAATTGATGACATTGAAACTATCCTCGGCATGAAAGGGATCACTATCTCTTATGGTCAAACAGAAGCCTCACCGTGTTGCACGCAAACTCTCCCTAATGATGCTTTAGAGATAAAACGTCATTCTATTGGTAAGCCTTTACCTTTTGTTGAAATGAAAATTATTAATCTGAAAACAGGTAAACCTGTGCCAGTAGGCATTTTAGGTGAAATTTGCACCCGTGGCTTTCATGTGATGATGGGTTATGACAATGCGCCAGACAAAACCAAAGAAGCGTTAGACGAAGAGGGTTGGTTGCACACGGGGGATATTGGCTATATCGATGAACAAGGAAATTATCACTATGCCTATCGTATAAAAGAGATTGTGGTACGCGGTGGTGAAAATATCAGCCTGTGTGAAATAGAAGAAGCCATTGCTGAATATGTGGGTGTTGATGCAACAAAAGCATTTGGGATCCCCTCTGCCGATTTAGGTGAAGAAGTGATTGTCGCTATTTGTGTGCAAAAAGGCTACAGCATTGGTGAAAGTGAATTACGTGAATTTCTACAAGAGCGACTAGCTCGCTACAAAATCCCCAAAGAACTCCATTTCTTTACAGAATTTCCTCATACCCCTTGCGGAAAAATTGATGTGCAGGCGCTGAAATTGCAATTGGGTTATGGCGTTTCAATCAAGGATGAAAAAAACATGGTAGCGGGTTAAGTGGCAACGGATTTATCCACATTCTGACAACAGCAGTATGAAGTCTAAAAATAATTAGGAGAAGAAATGACAAGTCATAAAGCACTGGAAGGTGTCACCGTAGTTGAATTGGCGACCTTTATCGCAGTACCTGCAGCGGGGCGTATTTTAGCTGATATGGGTGCGAACGTAATTAAAATCGAATCTCCAAGTGGCGATAACTTACGCTATACAGCACCAACAGAAGGCCGTCCATTAGATCAACATGAAAACACCAGTTTTGATTTAGAAAATGCGAATAAACGTGGGATTGTGTTAAATACGAAAACAGAAGCAGGGAAAAAAATCCTGTTTGAACTATTAGAAAAGGCGGACATTTTCTTAACTAACTGGCGTCCCGGCGCAAGAGAGCGTGCAGGTTTAGATTATGAAACATTAAAACAACGTTTTCCAAAATTAGTGTACGCCAGTGTGACGGGGTATGGCGATGAAGGTCCAGATAAAGACTTACCGGGCTTTGATTATACTGCATTCTTTGCCCGTGGTGGTATCTTAGGTTCTCTGTACCAAAAAGGCACAGTACCGATGAATGTGATCCCCGGTCTTGGCGATCACCAGTGTGCATTAGGCTTGGTTTCAGGTGTGTTAGCCGCTTATATTCGTGCTAAAAACATCGGTCAAGGTGAGTACGTTTCAACAAACTTACTGCATACCTCTATTTACACTCAAGCGATTATGATCCAAGCGGCGCAATATCCAGATTATGGCCAAGCTTATCCTATCGATCGCCGTACAACTACCAGCCCATTTATTTTGGCTTATAAAACGAAAGACGATCGTTTTATTCAAGTCTGTATGCCTGTTTACGATGCTTATTATCCAACCTTTATTTCGTGTATTGGTCGTCCAGATTTAGCAGAGGATGCTCGTTATACACGTCTACAAGAAGTGGCAAAAAATAATCGATCTCCTGAACTGTATGATCTGATTTGGCAACAAGTCGAGCAAAAAACAGCGTCAGAGTGGGCTGATATTTTCACCAAAAACGATATCCCATTCAGCATTGCTCAAACTTGGGAAGAAGTGTTGGAAGATAAACAAGCTTGGGCAATTAACACCTTCTACCACATGAAATACAAAAATGGCAGTGAAAAAGCCTTGGTTCGTCCACCGATTGATTTCTTGGAAAGTGGTTTACCTGAATACCGTCGTGGTCCTTTGTTAGGCGAAGACACACCGTCTGTATTAGCTGAATTAGGGTATAGCGCTGAAGAGATAGCAAACCTTGAAGCCAATAAAGACGTGATGACGTGGAAAGAATAATCCACTGATTTTTTTAATTTTCAGGAGAGCAAAGGCATGCAACAAGACATTTTCACAATGGGCGTTGATATCGGATCGTCTGCATCAAAATGCATCATCATGAAAAATGGTGACACTATTGTCGCGAAGTCGTTGGCATCAGTAGGAGCTGGAACCTCTGGGCCTGAAAAAGCAATCAATGAAGTATTACATCAATTTGGTGGCGATCTCAGTCAGATCAGCTGGATCTGTGCAACCGGATATGGCCGTAATTCTCTGAAAGAAGCCAACAAAGAGGTGAGTGAACTTAGCTGCCATGCGAAAGGTGCGCACTTTCTTTTTCCGGGTGTGAAAACGGTGATTGATATCGGTGGCCAAGACGTTAAAGCACTTCATATGGATGGTACAGGCCGTTTATTAAACTTTGTGATGAATGACAAGTGCGCTGCGGGTACAGGACGTTTTTTAGATGTGATGTCGCGAGTATTAGAAACCAAGATTTCCGATCTCGCTCAAGAGGGCGCTAAGTCCACTAAAAAAGTCACTATTAGCTCAACCTGTACTGTGTTCTCTGAATCTGAAGTTATCTCCCATCTCGCGAATAACGAAACAATACCCGACGTCATTAATGGTATTCATCGCTCAGTGGCTAGTCGTATTGCCGGTCTTGCCAAACGAGTCGGTGTGGAAGCTCCTGTTGTCATGACAGGCGGTGTAGCCAGTAATTTTGAAGTTGTTCGTTATGTTAGCGAAGAGCTGAACGTCCCTATCGCCACTTCACCATTATCACAATACAACGGGGCAATAGGTGCAGCCATTTATGCCTTTGAAGCGTATCGCCATCAACTGGAAGACGATGCGTTAACAATAGGAACATTAAAATGAGCAATATAGATATGAATGCGCCGGATTACATTCCTGCGAAAAAACGACTGCAAAAAATCGCTGCTGATGCTTATCAACGTGCGTGGGATGCAAAAAACAGCGGTGAAAAAATAGGGTGGTGTGCCTCTAACTTCCCTCAAGAAATTGCTGAAACATTAGGTTTATGTGTGGTTTACCCTGAAAACCAAGCCGCTGCAATTGCAGCGAAAGGTGCGGGTTTAAAAATGTGTGAGCATGCAGAAAGCATGGGATATTCCAACGATATCTGTGCTTATGCTCGTATCAGCCTCTCTTACATGGATATTAAACAGTGTGAAGAGATGGATATGCCACAGCCAGACTTCTTACTGTGTTGTAACAATATCTGTAACTGTATGATCAAGTGGTATGAAAATATCGCTTATGAGCTGAATATTCCGATGATCCTTATCGATATTCCTTATAAAAATGACTATGACACCGATGATGTCACGGTGAAATACGTTCAAGCTCAATTTGATGATGCCATCAAACAGCTCGAAAAAGTTACAGGCAAAGTGTTCTCCGAAGAGAAATTTAAAGAAGTCTGTGAAATTTCGCAACGTACAGGGCGTGCATGGTTAAAAGCGGCTGAATATTGCCAATATGAGCCGTCTCCAATGAATGGTTTTGATCTCTTTAATCACATGGCTGTTGCTGTTTGTGCTCGCGGTAAATTAGAAGCTGCTCTGGCTTTTGAGCAACTGTGTGAAGAGATGGAACAAAATATCAAAGAGAAAAAATCGACTTACCGCGGTGAAGAAAAATACCGTGTTCTCTTTGAAGGTATTGCGTGCTGGCCTTACTTACGAGCCACATCGACCCCGTTAAAAGAGCAGGGTATCAACGTGACTGCAACTGTTTACGCCACTGCATTTGGTGTGATTTATCAAAACAGTAACGAGATGATGCGTGCTTACTCTTATGTCCCTAACTGTGTCTCTGTTGAGCGTGCTGCTGATATGCGTATTAACGTGAGCCGTCAGAATAAAGTTGATGGTGCGATTATTCATGTTAATCGTAGTTGCAAGCTCTGGAGTGGCATTATGCCTGAAATTGAGCGCCGTATTCGTCATGAACTTAAGATCCCAACTGTGACTTTTGATGGCGACCAAGCTGATCCTCGAGTTTTCTCTGAAGCGCAGTATGTCACCCGTGTTGAAGCATTGACTGAAATTATGGCTGCTAACAAAGCAGAAATGAAAAAGGGAGACTTCTGATGAAGACATTAACGCAATTGTTTGATGAGTTACAAGCCGTGGTGGATAACCCAGTTGCTCAATTAGATGGTTTTATTCGTAGCGGTAAAAAGGTTGTTGGCTGTTTCCCTGAATATACGCCAAATGAAATCGTCTATGCTGCGGGTATGGTGCCTTTTGGTATTTGGGGCGCAGAAGGACGTGAGATCTCAGAAGCAAAGAAATATTTTCCTCCTTTCTATTGTGCGTTAGTGCTTTCTTCTCTTGAGATGGGATTAGATGGGGCATTAAATAAGTTGTCTGCGGCATTAATTCCTTCTCTTTGTGACACCTTAAAATGCTTAGGGCAAAACTGGAAAGCGGGTGTACCACAAGTGCCTTTTATTCAATTGGTACATCCACAGAACCGTAAAACGCCAGCAGGTATTGCATTTTTAACTGAACAATATAAGAAAATAGCGTTGCAATTAGGGGAAATTTCAGGCCAAACGGTGACTGACGATGCACTGAAAAATGCCATCCGTCTTTTTAATCAGCGTCGTGCTATATTACGTGAATTCTCTCAAATAGCAGCACTCCATCCAAATTTAGTCACACCACAACGTCGTAATACCGTGATCAAAAGTGGCTATCTTATGGATGTCGTTGAACATACAAAAGCTGTTGAAGCTATTGTCACACAATGCAAAACCTTGTCTCCAGAACCTTGGAAAGGGCACAAGATTGTTGTCACAGGCATTATTGCCGATAGCCCTTCTATTCTACAAATTTTGGCTGATAACAAAATGGCGATTGTAGCGGATGAAGTCGCGCATGAATCTCGTCAGTTTCGCCAAGACATTCCTGAAAATAACTCACCTTATGAAGCGATGGCAGAGCAAATGGCCCAGCTAGAAGGGTGCTCATTGCTGTATGACCCAGAGAAAAAACGTGGTCGTTTAATTGCCGATATGGTGAAAAACACAGGCGCTGATGGTGTCGTCTATTTGCTGACGAAGTTTTGCGATCCTGAAGAATTTGATGCCCCTATTGTGAAGAAATTCCTCGATAGAGAAGGTATTCCTTCCATCATTATCGAAATTGATCAGCAAACTAAAACATATGAGCAGGCAAGAACGGCGCTGCAAACTTTTGCAGATGTGCTTTCTGCTTAACAACGTTAATTAATAGTCACAAAAGGCCTGTGTGCTTTACGCAGGTCAATTGAACCCTAACACCTATAAGTGGGGCAATCATGGGTATTATTTGTTTAATCATCGGGCTTGCGATATTAATGATTATGTGTATGAAAGGCATACATATTTTTATTTCTGTCTTTACCACCAGCCTGTTTCTTGCTGTGACCGCATGGCTTGTATCACCAGATATGCTTAATCCTGTCGATGCACTATTGCAAGTGTATACCGGCGGATTAGGTGGTTATTTCGGTAGCTTCTTCTTCATTTTCGTACTTGGTGCGATTTTTGGCAAATTAACCGCTATCAGTGGCGCTGCTGATAGTGTTGCCTCTTTTATTATTGGTAAATTTGGTGAAAGAGCCGTTATTCCTTCATTAGTTGCGGCTTGTGCCATTTTAGCCTACGGCGGTGTTTCAGTGTTTGTTGCACTGTTTACCGTTTATTCAATGATGGTGAGTTTATTCCGCAAAGCGAATCTTCCTCGCAGACTTATTCCGGCTGTCTATTTTGCAGGTGCGGGTACCTTTGTGATGATAATGCCAGGATCGCCTCAGATCCAAAATCTTATCCCAATGAAATTCTTAGGTACCTCAGCAACAGCGGGTTTAGTACCGGGTATGTTGACCGCGTTGTTTCAAGTCACTTTAGTGATTATTTATCTCACTTGGTTATTTAAGCGTGTAAAAGCAAAAGGTGAAGGCTGGGTTGAAGACGAAAAAACAGCGAAAGCAGAGGAAGGTAAAAAAGATCGTCAATTACCTAATGTGCTCGTTGCATTACTGCCGATGCTTATTCTGCTTGTCGTGCTGAATATCCTGAAATGGGATCCGGCTATTGCGCTGTTCTGCGCCATTATTGCCGCCTTGCTTGTGTACTTGCGTTATCTCGATTGGAAAAAACTCGTCCCTAATTTAGCCGCAGGGACAATGGAAGGGGTGACCTCCCTCTTTAATACCGCGGTGATTGTCGGATTTGGTGCGTTAGTCATGACATTACCTGCGTTCAAAGAATCATTCCAAGCGATTGCGCAATCGGGACTTAATCCCCTTGTCGTCACGGCGATTTCCGTCGGTGCTCTGGTGTTTATCAGTGGTTCAGGCTCTGGGGCGTTAAGTATCGCCATGCCAATGATTGCTGCGATGTTCCCTGCCACCGTGGTTGATCAAGGTTCATTACACCGTGTCGCCACAATGGCATCTATGAGTACAACACCGCCATTTAACGGATTGATTATTACTGTCTTTAGCGTCTGTGGTGTCAGCCATAAAGAGGGATACGGTCCTGTGGGGACATTAACCCTCGCTATCCCACTGTTAGCCATGATGTTTATGTTGCTGCTGTACACCTTTTTACCTGCATCTATCGCGACGATGTAGAAATAACGTTAACCCATTAATGCGTGCGATAAGACGACAAACGTGAAATCGCACACCGTAGAGATAACCCTAAATATTCTCAGAGGAAAATAAACATGGATTTTCAGCTAACAGAAGAGCAAGTCCTGATCCGCGATACGGTCAGAGAGTTCGTTGAAAACGACATCAAACCAATTGCAGGTGCAATTGATAAAGAGCACCGCTTTCCAAGTGAAAGTATTGCACCTATGGCTGAATTAGGACTCTTTGGTTTCAATATTGATGAAACTTATGGCGGTACAGAAGCAGATGCTATTAGTTATGTATTAGCCACCGAAGAGATGGCAAAAGTGAGTGCCTCTCACGCAATGATCATGGGATCACAATGTTCTTTAACCGGACCCATTATTCAAAAATATGCTGATGAAGAGACTAAAGCACGTATTTTGCCGGGGGTGGTTTCGGGTGAAAAATTAGGGTGTTTCTGTTTGTCAGAACCTAGTGCGGGTTGTGATGCAGCGGCTCAAGAGACAACAGCCGTTCGCCAAGGTGATAACTATGTGATCAATGGTTCTAAACTGTGGATCACGGCGGCACCTCAGGGTGCTTTCTTTATCGTGTTTGCCATGACAAATAAAAGCAAAGGCGTAAAAGGGATCACGGCATTCTTAGTTGAGCGTGATAACCCAGGTATTAGCATTGGTTTACCTGAAGACAAAATGGGGATGAATGGCTCTGAAACTTGCTCTGTGAGTTTCAGTGATTGTGTTGTTCCTGCTAGTGCAATGCTAGGTAAAGAAGGTAAAGGCTTTAATATCGCAATGGAAACCTTAGATGGCGGGCGTTTAAGTTGTTCTGCACTTGCATTAGGGATCGCACAAAGTGCCTTAGATGCCACGATTGCTTACACCAAAGAGCGTATTCAATTTGGTAAACCCATTGCAGCTAATCAAGGTATTCAATGGGTATTAGTGGATATGGCAACGCGTGTTGATTGCGCCCGTATGCTGGTTTATCGCGCTGCTGCCGCCAAAATGGCGGGTCTTCCTTACACGCGTGAATCTGCTCAAGCCAAACTTTATGCCGCAGAAGCTGCCACTTATGTGACTCAAAAAGCCGTCCAATTACATGGCGGTATGGGTTACACCAAATCCTATCCTGTTGAACGTTTAATGCGTGAAGCAAAACTCACTGAGATTTTTGAAGGCACAAATGAAGTACAACGTATGGTCATCGCTAAGCATATTTTAGCGTAATGAGATTAATTTGTTGCATTGTGCAAAACGGAGAATGTGAATTATGAAACTTATTGCCTGCTGTAAGGTTGTTCATGACGAACAAGACATCACAACACGGCCTGATCGTACACTCGCAACCGATAATGCGGGTTTAAAAATTAGTTTGTATGACTTGAATGCAATTGAAACCGCCGTAGAAATTGCCTCTACCCTTGGCGATAGCACAGTCACTGCATTAAGTGTAGGAACACGTGCCATGGTTGAAAACGCGAAAATTAAAAAAGATATTTTATCGCGTGGTCCTGATGCATTAACTCTGGTGGCGGATGATGCATGTCATGCGCTTTATTCAATGGATACTGCCAATATTATTGCGCAAGCAGCACAGAAAGTGGGTTTTGATTTATTGGTTTTCGGTGAAGGTTCTGGCGATTTATACGCTCAACAAACGGGTTTAGCGGTAGGTGAATATTTAGGTCTACCTTGTGTAAACGCCGTAAACAAAATCACTGTTGAAGGTGACAGAATTATTGTTGAGCGTGATTTAGAAAATATCACAGAAGAACTTGAACTGACATTACCTGCCATTGTGTGTGTCACTTCAAGCATTAACACCCCAAAACTCCCTTCAATGAAAGCGATTTTAGCGGCGAATAAAAAGCCGGTCGAAAAACTGGGATTAGGCGATATCGGTGTTGATATTTCTGCTCTGACGGTTGTGCAAACACAAGTGAGTGCCCCTGAGCAGTCTGATCGCCTTGGGATTATTTTAGACGGTGATTCAGATGAAAATATTGCCACTTTTGCTGAACATTTACGCCAAGCGGTTAATCAATAAGGAGATTAAAAATGGCTAGTTTACTACCTACTACCTTTGTTTATGCCGAAAAAGCGGATGATTTAGCAAAGCTGATTGCGTTTGCTCGTGACCTTGGTGAAAAGGTTAATGTGCTGTTTATTGGTGATGATGAAAGCACGCGCGAATGTGTCAACTTAGGAGCTGACTGTGTTTATTGTTTTGCCCCGCAAGACGGTGTGATTGCTGAAGATTATGCAGCTTCTTTTGCCGAAATTATTAAAGAAGCGGGGGCAAATGCATTGGTTTTACTTGCTGCATCAAAACGCGCAAAAGCGATTGCGGCTCGTCTTGGTGTGATTTTAAAAGCTGGTGTTGTCAGCGATGCTTTAAGTCTTGCTATTGAAAATAATACTGTGATTGCCACACATCAAGTCTACGGTGGTTTAGCGCATGCGAAAGCAGAAATTCGTTCACCTTATGCTATTGCTACTGTGGGCAGTGCATTAGATGTGGAAGCCATTAAAGATGCACCCAATGCACAAGTGGTGCAAAGTATCTTTATCGCTCCCGCACATACATTAAAAGTATTAGCACGTAAGCCAAAACAAGGTAGTACTGTTGATTTAGGTAAAGCGCATTGTGTTGTGGGTGTCGGACGCGGTTTTGGTAAGGCTGATGATATTGCATTAGCGTCAGCATTAGCGAAAGCCCTCCAAGGCGAAGTGGGTTGTTCTCGTCCAATTGCTGAAGGTGAAGGCTGGATGGAACACGATCGCTACATTGGTGTTTCAGGGGTGACCTTAGGTGCAGATGTTTATGTCGCTGTCGGTATTTCAGGGCAAATCCAGCATATGGTGGGTGTGGATAGAGCAAAAATCATTGTTGGGATCAACAAAGATAAAAATGCCCCTATTTTCAATATGGTAGATTACGGTATTGTTGGCGACCTCTACAAAGTGTTACCTGCATTAACCGCGAAGCTCGGCGACTAATCACCGTAGGTCGCTTAGTGATAATGTACTAAGCGACCACACATAATAAAAGGATAGGAAAGTATGTCAGACGATATTTTTGACGCCATTATTGTGGGTGGTGGACTTGCTGGTGGTACTGCTGCCTATGTATTAGCACAAGCAGGGTGTGATGTTTTAGTTGTAGAGCGAGGTAATTTCGCTGGCAGTAAAAATATGACGGGGGGACGTTTATACGCGCACAGTCTTGAAAAAATCATTCCCAATTTTGCTCAAGAAGCGCCAGTTGAGCGCCTTGTAATGCGTGAAAAAATTTCCATGCTAACGGAAACAGATGGGGTCACTTTAGATTATCAGCATACTCAACAAGAAGAGGAAGCCGCTCGCTCTTATACCGTATTACGTTCTTCTTTTGATCAATGGCTAATGGAGAAAGCAGAAGACGCAGGCGCACAAGTGATCACCGGTGTTCGCGTTGATGAAGTGTTAGTGAAAGACGGAAAAGTTTGTGGTGTTAAAGCGGGTGATGATGAAATTGAAGCTCATGTGGTGATCTTAGCAGATGGTGTGAATTCACTGTTAGCAAAGCAATTAGGTATGACACAAAAGGTGGATCCTCACACCGTAGCTGTGGGCGTTAAAGAGCTACTCGAGTTTACACCACAACAAATGGAAGACCGATTTGGTTGTACTAATGATGAAGGTTTAGCTTGGCTTTTTGCTGGCGCACCTTCAGGTGGGTATTTAGGTGGTGGATTTTTATATACCAATAAAAATACAGTTTCTTTAGGTCTTGTATTGGGACTACATAATGTCGACAAATTCGAAAAAACGGTTCCTCAATTATTAGAAGATTTTAAACAACATCCGGTTGTTGCTCCACTTATCAAAGACGGAAAATTATTAGAATATTCAGCACATATGGTACCTGAAGGGGGTATGAATATGGTGTCTGAGTTAGTCAAAGATGGTGTACTAGTTGCGGGAGATGCTGCTGGATTTTGCCTTAACGTTGGCTATACCGTAAGAGGAATGGATTTAGCCATTGCTTCAGGTGAAGCGGCTGCAAAAGCGGTATTAATGGCGAAAGAGCAAAACAGCTATAGCCAGAAAGAACTAAGTTGCTATCAATCTTTATTAAATGATAGTTTCGTCATAAAAGATATGAAGTTATACAAAGATTTACCTTCTTTCCTCGATAATACAAGATTCTTTACGGATTATCCGCAAATGGCGGCCAATGTCATGCATGACTTATTCGTGATTAATGGTCCAGAAAAACCAGTGCGTAAGAAAATACTGTCTCAGGTTAAGAAAGTCGGTGTGATGAACTTAATTAAAGATGGATTTAAGGGGGTACGTTCTTTATGAGTCAGGTAAACGTAGACGTTAAATTAGGGGTCAATAAATTTAATGTGGATGAAGAAAATCCACATATCGTCTTAAAGGATGATATTGATCCGGCTCAATTTGAAATCTTAATGAAAGCCTGCCCTGCTGGTTTATATAAGAAAGATGAAAAAGGGCAATATCTTTTTGATTATGCCGGATGTTTAGAGTGTGGTACTTGCCGTATTTTATGTGGCGAAACGATTTTAAAAAAATGGGAATATCCGTGTGGCACATTAGGGATTGAGTTTCGTTACGGCTGATATGATAACTTTTATCCCCCTTCTAGAATAACCTCCAAAAATTTAACTAGAGGGGGAGATAATAAGTTTATTTATCTTAATGAATGTATTTTCCGATACTCTGATGGGGTCATAAAAAATTCAGATTTAAATTTTCGACTTAAATTAGAAATATCGCTAAATCCACATTCATAAGCTAATTGTGTAATATTTTTCTCTGCTAAAAGAGGATTTACTAAAGCCGTTTTATAATTCTCAAGACGTTTTTGGTAGATCCAACGAAGTACAGATGTATTTTGTTCTTTAAATAACATCTGTAAATAGCGCACGGAGATCCCACAAGCATTTGCACATTCATTCACGCTGAGATCTGGATCAGACAGATGTTGCTCAAGATAGTGTTGAGCAAAATAAAACAGTGTTGATCTTCCTAAGCTTTGAGGTGGAGTTGCAATACTGTATTCACTGAAAGCTGACGTAATTAAATTCAATAAAATATCAGCTAGTTGCTGAGCATGTTGAGTGGGCATAGAATCTAAGAAAGGGATATAACGCATCACAAAGCTATAAACGAGGGAGCCTGTAATACTATTACCTCGTATTGCTCTTGCTGTTAGGTTCTGTGTATTACCTAAACGTGGTGCCAATTTTTCTCTTGGGATCAAAAGCTTAAATAACGAATAGTCGTTATCGAACGACCAAGAAACGGGTCTTGCCATATCAAAAATACAGAAATCGCCTTGTCGTAGAAAGGCCGTTCTGCCATCTTGAGTCAGATGACTTGTACCTGAGCGTTGGAGTTCTATTTGAAAATGCTCTTCTAGACTCAATTTGTTTCTTAAAGGACGGCTACTTGCCCAATGACCGTTAGATTCTAGCTGAATAAAGCGAATATCAGCCACCTTCTGCTCGACAATGTTGGCATAAAATCGAGAATGAGGCGGTAATTCGACTTCATTGCATTCATAAGACGATAAAAAGCGGTCTTTTATGGTATCCCTGAATACGGAAAACCGATCTACGTCAGGGAGCTCTCGAGTCGTAAACATGCTTTTCATAGTACGCCCACTTTATTGATATATTTTTGTTGTGTTGCTACTTATCTGGTATAAAAACGAGGTTAAACCAGATAAGAATAGAATAATTTTTATAATAATCTTATTTTAAATAAAATATTTATATTGCCAAGAGTGTTAATAAAATAAAGCTAATATATTTTTATTTATTTCCAATTTATTAAATGGAAATTATTATAATCTATATGGTTGGTTTATAGCGATTTTTAATTATATCATTTTTAAATACCTTGTTCTAAGCTAACTATTTATCTTTAGATAGAGATCTCATAAATTTATAAATAGTAAATCCATATTGATATTTAAGTTGTTTCTTTTATTTCAATATATGAGTAGATATGTATTTTATGTATTTAATGCAATGGATTGTTAAATTAAATTTTTATTTATTGTTAATAATAAAGGCATTTATTATGTAGCAAATAAAATTAACATTAATAATGTTTATATTATGTATACATTTTTATTTTTAAGACCATACAATATTAATTGTAAAAATATTTAACCATATTCTGTTCACGATATTCCCTTGTTCACTAATCTTGAACAGATGTATATCGTGAACATGGAAACATGAGAAAGATTGTTAGTAATGATTGTACATGGGTTGTAGTATTCCAATTAATCAATGATTTTTGGAGTGGGTTGCTCAATTTATAAACCATTATCTATACCCTATTTAGCCCACTAAAATAAGTGAACTAAATAAGGTTAATTTATCTCTTTTAGCGTAAGCTCTGCACACTTTCTACTAAATTCGCCAACTGTGACACTACGCGATCGCCAATATCAGCATTATCGCCACCTAATGCTTTGTTGCGCATAAAATCTTTTTTGATTTGCTGCCAACGAATAGCATCTTGTTCGGTTAATGTGCCACGTATTTCCGCCAGTTTTAATAAGTTCTCTTCAGCACCCGTTGTGA
The DNA here is from genome assembly GCF_001808035.1 of Proteus sp. HMSC14B05. Lineage (NCBI taxonomy): Bacteria > Pseudomonadati > Pseudomonadota > Gammaproteobacteria > Enterobacterales > Morganellaceae > Proteus > Proteus sp. HMSC14B05. The sequence continues at coordinate 150,466 of NZ_KV791983.1, forward strand.
GTAATTGGGCTTCGCCAAGATAGTGATCGTCGAGTAAGCGTTCAATTTCTTTCTCATTCATAACCGCAGAGACTTTTTCGCTTAATTTGTTCATATTGCGATAACTGCCTTGTAAGCGGAATGCAGGCTCAGTACGATATTTATCGGATTGTGCGGCACTTGCTATATATTGTTGATTTACTTTTAAAATCACATCACGCAAAGTAATTAGATGTTTTAATACCATCACAATTTCATTAATTTCCGCATCCGAATAAGGATAACTGAGGGAATTGGTTGAAACTGATTTACCCATGGCTTTATCAACAAAAAGATAGAGATCGTTTAGATCACGTAAAGCAAGGGGAGCAAGAACTGAGTTAGAGGTTAAGCTATTTTCAATATAACTGAGTGCAAAGGCGTCATCCATTCCTCCTAATACCTCACCAAGATTATAGATATCAGCACGGTTAGCTAACATATCAGGGATCTTAAATAGTTCACCAGACTCGGTATAAGGGTTACCCGCCATCACCACACAGAATTTTTTACCGCGCATATCATAGGTTCGGGTTTTCCCTTTCCAAACCCCTTCAATACGGCGTGTGCCATCACATAGCGAGATAAATTTTTGTAGGAATTCAGGGTGTGTATGCTGAATATCATCAACATACAACATCACATTATTGCCCATCTCAAGGGCAAGATTGAGTTTTTCTAGCTCTTGTTTTGCTGTTGCGTTTGGCGCTTGTTCGGGATCTAATGACAAAACATTATGACCTAAAGCAGGACCATTTATTTTCATAAAGATCATTCCCAAACGATCGGCTACATATTCCATTAAGGTCGTTTTACCGTAACCTGGTGGGGAGATCATTAATAATAATCCCATCAAGTCAGTGCGTTTCCCTTCACCTAATGCACCAATCTGTTTTGCCATATTGTCACCAATAATTGGCAAATAGACATCGTTAATCAGTTTATTACGCACAAATGAACTGAGAGGTTTTGCTTTAAACTCACCCAGTTTTAAACGCTGGCGCTCTTCAAGAACAATTTTTTGTCGTAAAGTCAGATAATGATTAAAGGCGGGAATAAAGGTTTTACGCTGTCCGCGCATACGACTGAAATAATCATCTAAACTCAATGAAAGTGTTTGATTTTCAATAGTAGGATGCTCACCTAATAATCCGTTTACCTTAAAGTATAAATCAACCTCGCTATAACGTGCAGAGGCGATTTTATCTAACATAATAATGGCAATTGCCCCCGGAATATAAGGGGTTAGATGAGCATAATCAGCTTGAGAGCACAATCCTTGTAGCCAATTTTGGATCAATGCCCAACGTTGTGCATAACGTGAGGCTAAATTTTGTTGTGAACGATTAAAATCAATCCACATATGAGCGGCTTCTAATCGGTTTTGTAAGGCAACAACGAGCTCTTTGGCATATTTACTGTAAACCAATTCTATTGGTGTTCTTGCTAGTGCAAAACTTAAATATTCAGCGGCTTGGATCGGAACATAAGATCCACATTTAATCGGATTATCAGTAAGGAATAGGCGGATATCCGCTTCTATTTCTGCCTGTAAATCAATTAATGCATCATCATTATGAAACAGTTGTTGAATATTCACTGCCGTTCGTGCGCGCTCTGGCCATAATGCTGGGTATTCATTAGTTTGTACTTTTTCCCAGAAAATAGCAGCAATTGCCCGTGCTGTTGGGTTATAACGAAGCAGATCAGCACTTTCACCTACAGGTAGAAGTTTCTTTAGAATGGCGATAGCATCATGATCGTGGATCCCTTTTTCATAGCCTTCTTTATAGCGAGGTGTTGCGAAATCACGTACTAACTTTTCTAATTTTTCAGGTACACTCAGTGCTTCTTTTAAGATTTCTAGGGTTAATCCATCTTGACGTTTTGATGCAGCATAGATAATTGAATAGGCGAGATATTCCGCACGATACACCGTTTCAGATTCTGAACTTAATGTCGCATTCCAGTAAGGGCGCAGTGTTTCAAGCTCTGGATGGTCGATTGGCTCTTGGAAATCGGTACCGGTTAGATATAACCAAAGCTTATCTTCTTTCGGTAAAATAGTAAGATCTAGCTCTTGTGTATTAACACTAAAACGGTGACGAGGGCCCAATTTAATAACATTGCCACCCTCTTCAAAGATATCCGTTTTATCACGTAAGATACGGATGGCTTGATCACGAGACGATTTAAGACGGGCATCAATATCATCTGCTTTAACGTTGTCATTGATTTCTCTTAGTTTTTCAATGATTTCACGTGTTTTTAATGCTAAAGGATCAGAGGCAAAAAAAGCATTTAATTCATCTTGTGATTGCAACCGAGTTGTTCTACGTTGCAGATTTTCTAAGAGACGATTAGCAGCAGTTAATAAGCTTTGTGAACGACGTTGACGATCATCAAGTAACGATTGTTTATGCGCCTCAAAAGTCTCTAATAACTCTTCTCGTTTTGACAAGATATCATCAAGAAATTCATCATGCTGACTAAATTGGCTTTCTAATTCTTCTAGCTGTACTAGCAATCGTGAAAGCTGCTCTTCACAACGTTCCGGATCTGTTGCCAGTGATAAAGCATTGGTGATCCCCTGACTAAATAGGCGGAATTGCGCACCAAATTGAGCGATGGTTTCTACGCTACTTTGTGATTTTCTTTTTTGCTGTAAGCGAGCTCGTGATTGATTGAGTTGTGCATAAATTTGGGAGATGGCATCAATAATCTGTGTTTGTTGCGTCACATCCTCAAAGGTGAGTGATGCCATCAGATTTGACAGCATGTCTAAATCTTCTGACATCTGCGCCATCTCATTCATTGGTACATCAAGCTGAGCACTGTTTTGTGCTTTTTCTATCTGTTGTTCAAAAGTAGTAAGCTGTGTTTTAAAAGGCTGTAGCGCTTTGTCGCTGGCAAGAAATTGGGCTGTGGCTTGCGAAACACGTTGCTGTGCCTCGGTTATTTCCGTTTCCATTTTATTTAATTGCGTTAAATCCATATAACGGAATTCACGCAAAGAAATAAGGTGTCCATGGTGTGTATTGAGCGAATTTAAACTATCAACAAATTGTTGAATATCGGTCCAACTATCAGGCAGTGTCAGTGATAACAGAGATTTCTGACGGTTGATCGCTTCTTGCATTGATTTCGCTGATTGTTGACGAATACTTTCGACTTTTTCATATTCATCAAGCACTAATTCACTTGTTTGAGCGATTTCTTTTAGTAAGGGGCCAATACCTAGACAGTGTTCATCATTAAACCAGTAATAGAGATCTAATAAGCTTTTTGGTTGTTGGCTAAGTTGCTCATAACGAGCGATGGAAACTTGGCTACCTTCAATTTCTTTGGCGACATGTAAAATTTCTGAGATCCCGCGAACTAAATCGGCATTACCAATACGCCCATAAAAGCCGTTTCGTGGCGGTTGTTTATCGGCAAATTCTTCAGAATAGAAGGGCGTTTGCCAAACTTGCATCGGGTGAACACGGGTAGCTTCTTCGCCTTCCCCTTCAAATAGCACCATTTTGCCATCTTCTAGCATGGCATAGCCATGACCGACCAATGGTGTCGCCAATTTACGCTCAATCATATTGTAATTAAATAGCGCGAGACGACCTTGTGTCGGTGAATAGAAGACATACAGCACATCTTCACCGTTAGGTGAACGACGTAAACGACGAAAATACATACCTTCCATTGGTTGATCAAAGGTTTTGTAATCGCCATTTTGTAGATAGTAGCCACCAGGGAAAATGATACCGTGATCTTCCGGAAGTTGCACACAAGCTTGCCCAATGGCATCAATACGCTGAACACTTTGTGTTAGTGTATTATAGACTAAATAACGCCAATTCTCTTCGCGGTAAGGAAGCACTTTTAATAAAATTAAACTGCCAGTTTGTGCATATTCAATTTGTGCATCATCAAGGGACTGGTTTTTATCTAAGACCGCTTCACGATAAATTCCTAAACCATCTTCGGTATTGTTTTCACATTTGACAGTCAGATCGCCACCGGTGGTTTCTACAAAGACTGTATCTAAAATGTTGATATGAGGAAAACGTCCATTTACCGTATCTTCACGTTGTGTTTTTATCCAATCAAAATCGTAAGCAGGGGGGAGTGCTATATCGCGTTCGCCACGATTATCAATATATTCAATACGTTGTTTGTCACTGGATATCGACCAACGGAAGACGCGTACATCGGTAATACGATCGCCAATTTGAAAACTAGCGAGTAATTTACCATCACGCTCAACTAGCTGTAGTAGTTGCGTATTTTTATAGTAAGTGTATAACTCGGTAAAATCTTGGATAAAGCGATTATCATTTAAAAAAGTGCCTTCATAAGCAACCGCTTCAACATCAAACTCGCCATCATTATCAATTAAGCGATAAAGTGAAAAAACATCTTCAAGATGCGTTTCTCGTTTTAAACCGAGGAAAACGTTATAACCAAATAGTAACCATTCACCAACGCGAACAATATCTCTTGCTTGGCAATTATTCTCTGTTCGAATACGAATACGGCCAATGATGTCCATTTGGCTTTGACCAAATTCAGCTAATCGATGCTGATTGAGTTCAGTGGCTTTTACATGTAACTGCTGACCTTGCTCGGTAAGGCGTTTACGCAATATTTCATATGCGCCACCTTGTGCAACAGCGCTATCAAGTATTTCCTGTTCGCGATTCGTATCATGAATATCAGACATGGTATAACGGATTTCCTTGGCTTAAACGATAGAAACAATCGAAAAGACATAGAGAATTTCTCTATGTCTTTTCCTCTCCTTTTAGAGCGATATTAATCTTCTTTTGGGGTGTCTGATTTTGCTGTGACTTCTTTGATCAGTTGGCCCGCACCTTTAGTCGCCATAAATCCATTAATTAATTCTTGAACTTCTGGATTTTTTAGCAGTGAAGCAACATCTAAATTTTTATCTTGTTGAGTACGATTAATCAATTTCTCAACGTTCTCTTTGGCAAAGCTACTTTTATCCATAAAACCATCAACCGCTTTACCTAAGCTCAGTGCTTTAGAGAAGGTATTAAAGAAGTTGCCATCACCACCGACAATTTCAATATTCGTTTTGCTCAGTGCAGCTGCTAATACATCTGCTTGCTCACGGGCAATCTCTTTATTTGCTTCAATAGAAGCCATGGCTTGTTCAAATTGTTTTTCAAGGCGCATACGGAACTCTTCATGAGCACGAGCAGTATCACTGAGGTGATCCATTGACTTGAATTTATCTGTTAAACCGTCAGCTTCTGCTTTCAGACGTTGGCGGATCACTTCTGCTTGTGCTGAACCTAATTGACCTTCACCACGCGCTTGAGCAGCCAGTTTTTCTTCAAGAATTTTCGCATCAGCAAGACCCAGTTTTTCTTTGGCATTCGCTTGTTGCTCTTCACCGCGAGCTTGAGCTGCTAATTTCTCTTCAAGAATTTTCGCTTCAGCAAAACCTTGTTGTTGTTGCGCTTGTGCTTTTGCTTCCATGACTTGCGCTTCGCTTAAGCCTTTTTCTTTCAAGCCACGCGCTTGTGCCAACAGCTGTTCCGCTGTGATATTGGCTTGTACTAAACCTTCTTTTTCTTCTGCTTCGGCAGTTGCTTGACGAACACGTGCTTCGGCAAGGCCTAATGCTGCGTGTTCAGCTTCGATCCCTTCAGCTAAGCGTTTTTTCGCTTCAGCTTGTTTCACAGAGGCTTCTAATTCTGCTTTTGCCATGGTGCTGATTTCTTCAGCTTTATGTTTTGCACTTGATTCATCCGCTTCGGCTTTTTTCACTTGGCGTACTAAAGATTCTTCGGCTTCAGCTTGCGCATTAATCACCGTCACTTGGCGCATACGCTCAGCTTCTGAGACTTCACGTACTTCTTTAATACGCTCTTCTTCTTGTGCGACCGTTTTTTCAACAGCAACACGCTCGCGGATCACATTTGAAATATTTTTGCGCTCTTCTTCTAACGCTTTTTCTTTTTCAATACGTTGTAGTTCAACTTCTCGCTCACGAGCGACAATTTCTAATTCACGGGCACGATTAACGCGCTCTTGCTCGATAGCTACCGCTCTGGTGCGGTTTTGTTGCGCGACTTCGACTTCACGCATACGGTTTTCTTCTCGTATTTCAATTTCTTGCTGAGTTTGAATACGAGCTTGCTCTGCTTTTAGACGCTCTTCTTCTTGTACTCGTAAGGTTTCTGAACTTTCACGGGCACGGATATTATCAATTTCACGCTGTTGGCGAGCTTCTGCATCTGCTTGTTGGCGCTCTAAAGCCAGACTTGCTTCGCGAGTTTCAACATTTTTCTTTTGAATCGCTAACTCTTGGTCACGCTCTTTTTGATTCGTTTCGATATTATGTATTGCAGTAATTTCGGTAATTTTGCGAATACCTTCTGAATCAAAAATATTATTTGGATCAAGGGCTGATTTAGGTGTTTGCTCTAAATAGTCGATGGCCACATCTTCTAACGCATAACCATTGAGATCTTTACCAATCACATCAACAATACGATCACGGAAATTTTGTCTATCTTCAAATAATTTCGATAACTCAAATTGTTTGCCGACGGTTTTTAAGGCTTCAGAGAATTTAGCACTAAATAATGTACTCACGGCTTGATGATCTGATGCTCTATCTACACCAATCGCTTTAGCGACTTTTAATACATCTTCCGTCGTTTCATTAACACGCAGGTAGAAGGCGACAGTAATATCTGCACGTAAATTATCTTGGCAAATTAATCCATCTTTACCACGGCGATCGACTTCTAAGGTTAAAAGCGAAATACGCATAAACTCTTTTTTGTAGATAACCGGATAAACTAAAGCCCCAGTAAAATGAACTTTAGGTTGTGATGTCATGTCGTTAACAATTAATGCTGTACCTTGTGGAACCTTAATATAAAACGCTTTGAATAAACCAAAGAGCCCTAAAATAACTAAGATCACACAGCCAATAATTGTTAAGAAAGGCATAACGAAAGCCAAATCCATACATTTTTCTCCATAGGTTCAGACGATGTCGTCATTTTTAATCTTAATGTGTCTGTTAACTTATTTTCCTTTCACCGAATTTATCATTAGCGGTGAAATTCATCTTCCGTTACGACTTGATAACTATGAGTAGGCGCGTCATAACTAATAATAATTACGCTATCCCCTCGTTTAATATTTTCTGTTGCTGGCGCTCTGATCTGTAAAATTAAACCGGCACCACCATCTTCTAATAGGGCTTCACCTTTATTTTCTGTGACATATTCGGAGCGTACTACAGCAAATTTTCCTACTAGTTGGTGAACTGATTTAGGTTTGCTACGAGAAATGAGCTTATTGCGGATTGGTTTTAAGCATAGCGCTGTTAAATTAAGAGAAACAAAGCTGATGATAATAAAAGCAATAGAGCCGATAACATAACGCAATAAATCTGTTTCAATAAAACGAATAAACCAATGTACGCAAAAGTAACTAATAAACCAGCCGAACAAAGTGAAGAAGGTTAATATAATGGTTACCGGAATGCCGGCAAGCCCTAATTTAGTTAGCCAACCCGCAAGGCCCGTCGCATCGACATCTAATTCGCTATCGATATTAAATAAATCGATATCTAATAGTCCAAAAGCAGCACATAGCCAATAAAAGAGGATAATAATAAGTAAGGCACTAAAGATAATGCTAGGAAAGGCTAAGCTATTTTGGAAAAAAAGGTTCATAAAGCGTTCTCTTAAATTAACGAGATGAGCGTGTCTCTTTTAGGTTAATACTAATAATACTATGTTAAATGGTTGCAAAAACATGTGGTTGAGAACACATTTTGTCTATCTTAATTTATTTTTATGTTCATTGGTAGTTAAGATAAATGACTGAGATAGCAATAAGATAGTATTAATTCTTCTGTATTAGAAAATCAGATCATTCTTTAAAAAAGATAAAAGTGATTTTACTCTGATGGCAATACCTTATCTTAAGGTAATAATTATTTTGTTGTGCAAAAAATAAATATATTGAGTGAATATTCTATTTCATTAAGAAGATAGGGGTATTGTTGAAAAATACTGAAGAAAAGATCGACTAAAAATAGTAACCACAATAAAAAATGGGTAATAATATTAAATGATTTTTTTTAGTTGATAAAAATGATAAATTTATTGCTGTCATAGAACTAAAAGCTCACCAATAAAAGGATATTTTATGCGTAAGTTAGTCGTTGGTTTGGTTTTGCTTCTTATCATTATTTTTGTTGTATTGATTAATTCTTATAATAAAATCCAGAAGAATGACGAGTTAGTTACTGCGGCGGCATCAGAATTATTAAATCAATATCAACGTCGTTTAGATTTGATCCCTAATCTAGTCAATACAGTTAAAGGGTACTCAAATTATGAAAGCCAAGTATTACAAGATGTTGTAAAGGCAAGAGCGTCTGTTGGACAAATTAATGTCAATACGCGTTTATTTGAAAATTCTACACTTGCTACGAGTTATCAAAAAGCACAGGATGATTTGGGCAAATCTTTATCACGTCTTTTAGCTATTTCAGAAAGATATCCTGACTTGAAAGCTAACACATTATATCAAGATCTGATGGTGCAATTAGAGGGAGCCGAAAATCGTATCTCTGTTGCTAGAGGGCGATATATCGAGGCAGTTCGTCATTATAATACTCAGATTAGACAGTTTCCTTATAACTTCATAGCTATCGTTATGGGATATGATAAAAAAGTCAATTTCACTGTTGAAAGTGAACAGGAAATAAAAGTAACACCAGTGGTGGACTTTGCCTCATGATACGTAAGGTTTTATTCTTATTCTCATTGTTCTTATTTAGCTTTAGCGTGATAGTGAGTGCATCAGCGAATGATATTCCTCAACTAAAAACAGATAGAGTGATTGATAGTGCAAATTTATTGACTGCACAACAATTCAAAGCGTTAAATACTTTATTGGTTAACTTCGAAAATAGTCGTAATGATGGATCACAATTTGTTGTCTATATCGTTCCAACGACAGGGAAAGAAACCATCGAATCCTTTGCTTTTCGTGTTTTTAATCAATGGAAGATAGGCAGAAAAGGGAAAGATAATGGATTATTGCTCGTGGTGGCAATTAATGATCGTAATGTTCGTTTTGAAGTCGGGTATGGCTATGAGGGAGCATTAACTGATGTACTGGCAGGACGAATTATTCGCAATGAAATGTTGCCATTTTTTCGTTCAAATAATTATTATGCAGGCATCGAACAAGGGGTTAAAAATGCTATTCAAGCCGTTAATCATGAACCAATAAGTTTCACTAACTCACAGATAAATACTAATACACTTAAAATATTCCACACACATTTTATCCTAATTTATTTGGTAATATTAGGCGGTGTTTATTGGTTTCAGTTGATATTCTCGACGCGAAAAATAAAAAACAAAATTAATCAATTATTAGCGCCTAGAGGAAGAAAAAAGAAAAATCCAGCAGACCAAAAAGGTAAGTTAAGTATAAAGCAACGTAAACAGTTGAAAAATTATCTGCAATATTCGTACTATTTTCCTACATTTTCAACGTTATTTTTCCCCATGACACTCTGTTTTGCGGCGGCGATGTTTTATACACAAGTCTTTCTTGATGGTATTATTGATAATTTTGTTTTAGTGATAATAGTCATATTGTCATTATTATGTAATTTTATCGTATTAGTGGTTTTATTTGGTATTATCAACCTGTTATTTCCAATTTATCGGCAACAACGAAAAGAATGGAAAGCGATTTGTGTCGCTAGTCCGTTTGGTTCACCGTTTAATCAACTGCCATATTCAAAACGTATTCGTAGACGTAGTGGTTATTCAGGCTCTGGTGGTTATTCGAGTTCGTCTTATTCATCAAGTTCATCAAGTTCATCCAGCTCTTCTAGTTCTTCTAGCGGTGGTGGCGGTGGTTCGAGTGGTGGTGGGGGCGCTTCAGGGAGTTGGTAGAGGAATATGTCGCTATTTTTATCTTATGATGCAATCACCAGAGCGTAATCTGCATGTTGTGAAAAGGCTATTAGGGCATGCCAGTATTACATCGATATTAGAATACATTGATGAAAGTGTTGATAACTTGCGAGATATACTTGAAGCGGAATTGATGGGGCGAGAATATTAGAAGTAGTATTTGACTACGATATAAGTAAATGCGGTAGAGAGTAGTAAAAATAAAAAAAACAGCCTTGCAAAACAAGCCTGTTTTATTTAAGAGTTTCAATATAAGATGATAATATCAAAATATATTTTTCTAACCCTTAGTTGTTCTCTCAGCTATTTAAATTGCTGATTAACAAGTTTTAAAATGGTGCCCGGACTCGGAATCGAACCAAGGACACGGGGATTTTCAATCCCCTAGTTAAAAAGCTTGATGTAATTCACTAATGTAATTATTTTTTTTGACTTCTCACCCAGAGTATGCTGAGTGAGAAAATGACCAGAATTGTTCCAATTATATCAACAAAAGGCGGAGCCGGAAAGTCAACCAAAGCCAGCAATATTGCGGGTTTTTGTGCTGATGCAGGGTTAAAAACCCTGTTGATCGACGGCGATCATTCCCAGCCGACAGCCAGCAGTCTGTTTAAACTTGAATATGAAGCACCAAACGGCTTGTTTGAGTTGTTAATGCAACTGACCGATCTTTCCCGGCCGGATACCATCATATCACGCTCCGTTATCCCTAATCTGGATATCATCATTTCTAACGATCCGCATGATCGTCTCCCTGCGGCTATATTGCATGCACCTGACGGCAGAATGCGTCTGCGTAATATTCTGCAACATCCGTTATTCGCTTCTTACGATGTTATTATCATTGATTCAAAAGGCGCGGCTTCGGTGATGCTGGAAACCATTTTGTTAGCTGCCACCGATTATGCTGTCGGGATAATCAAACCTATTTTGCCGGATACGCGTGAATTTTTACGGGGAACACTGGGATTAATCGGCGGGCTGGTGCCGCTGACGGCTTACGGAATTCCCCTGCCGGCAATACGTATTCTTGCTAATTGTGTTGAAGATACGGTGTTAGATCGTGCAACACTGACTGAATTAACTCAGATTATTGACCAAAAAGCGTACCCCTTTGCGGAGTCGATTTCTCTTTCGTTACTGAAAACCGCTGTTCCCAAACTGGAAATATTTAAAAATGGTCATGCACAGGGACAACCGGTGCATCGTCTGGAATACCGGACTCAGCGTAAAACACCGGCAGCCGCAGTCATTATGCATCATCTTGTTTCAGAGCTGTTTCCGGAATGGAAAACCCGTTTTGATGATGTGCAGAAACGGGAGGTGCGTCCATGAATATCAAGGTATTCTCCTGTTTTTTCCCGTTCAGTCTAACCGTGGACTGGCAGCAGATACTGCCAGCCCGATCAGAATTAATGTATTTCCCGGAAAGGATCGTCAAGAGAGTCCGGGCGTTTTTCGACTCTGCGCAAAAAGTCTTTTGCCCCTCTACGAGCTTTGAATGTGCCCCACTCTTCAGTCAGCGCCAGATGTATCTGTTCTGTTGTCATGCCTGCCACCTGAGCTGCCGGCAGGTTATCGCGAAGAATAAGATAGCTGTGAATAGCATTCAGGGGAGTGATATCGGGATTCAGCATTTTCCAGCCATACATTTCAGCCAGCCAGTCACCCAGCCATTGCAGGCGGAACAGACTCTGGCGGGAATTGCTTTCTTCAGTCATTTTCATGGTCATACTCCGGAAGGTTTTGACATACAAGTCAAAACGGGCTTCGCCCGTATCGGTGTTGTTGTCAAAAATGCCAATGTAATCAATGTCGGACGGCAGTTGATAGTTTGTATTCATAAATGTTCCTTTAGGTGTGTTATGGATAAAAATAGGCTGCCTGTACGTTCAGACCGGGGTCGCCAAACTTACCGGTCCGAAAATAGTCGGGCAGTCACAGGGAGCTTATCTCTGACGACTGTTCGTCCGACACCAACAATTCATATTCCAAAAAAAATAATTTATTTACACGGTGGGAACAGGGCATTTCGGATTAACGGAGGGCTTTTCAATGCATAAAAAGTCTTCTTCTGCTGTATTACCTGAAACTCTGTACTCACCGGAGGCGGAGCAGAGCGTGCTGGGCGGGCTGATGCTGGATAATGACCGCTGGGATGAAGTGGCGCCGTTATTACAGGCGGAGGATTTTTGTTCCAGAGCGCATCAGGAAATCTGGAAGAAAATGGCCGCCCTGTGTCAGATAAACAGCCCGATAGATTTAATCACCCTCAGTGATGTACTGGAAAAAGACGGCGTGCTTGAGCGGGTGGGGGGCTTTGCTTATCTGGCGGAATTATCCAAAAACACCCCCAGTGCGGCCAATATTGTCCGCTATGCGGAGATTGTCGTGGATCGCAGCCGTGCCCGTGGTCTGATGATGCTCGGGAATCTGCTGGCCACCCAGAGTGTGGCGGCTCAGGCAAATATACCGGCGTTATGTGAGCAGGCTGAACAGCGGCTGTTTCAGCTGTCAGAAAAAGGGCTGCCCGCTTATTCCCCGTCGTTGCTCGATATTTTAAATAATGTTGTTCAGCATCTGGAGGAGGCATTAAGTGCAAAAGGGATAACCGGTACGCCAACGGGGTTCAGTGAGCTGGATGAAAAAACCTGTGGTTTGCAGGCAGGCGATTTGGTGTTACTGGGCGCACGGCCATCGATGGGGAAAACGGCACTGGCGCTGACCGTTGCACAGAATGCCCTGCGTCTGGCAGAAAAACCGGTCTTTTTTTTCAGTCTGGAAATGCCGGCGGAACAAATCATGCAGCGCTTACTCAGTGATTTGGGCAATGTCTCACTGACGGCTATCCGCAGTGCGTCTCTGGAAGAAAATGACTGGGAGTGTCTTGGTGGTGCCATGTCACAGATTGCCGAATGGGGGGAGCGTCTGGTGATTGATGATACCAGTAATATGACACCTTCCCTGTTACGTGCCCGGGCACGGCGTTACCGCCGTAAAGTGGGTACGCCGGGACTGATTATTGTGGATTACCTTCAACTGATGCGCAGTCCTGAACAGGAAAACCGGACGCAGGAAATCAGTGAAATTTCCCGTAGTCTGAAAGCACTGGCGAAAGAACTCGGGTGTCCGGTGGTGGCCCTTTCCCAGCTAAACCGGCAACTGGAGCAACGTGCAGATAAGCGCCCGACAAACGGGGATTTACGGGATTCCGGCTCGCTGGAACAGGATGCGGATTTGATTTTATTTTTGTACCGCGATGAGGTGTATCACGAACACTCACCGGACAAAGGTGTGGCAGAAATTATCATCGGTAAGCAACGACAGGGACCGCTGGGGACGGTGAAAGTGCAGTTTAACGGGATGTATACCCGGTTCAGTGATTTTCCTCAGGGATATTATTTTTAAGGGAGAGGCGAAGAATGAAAACAGATTTACAGCATAAACTCAGTCAGGCACTTCTCAGAGGAAATCCTGTCAGTTCCCCGTTATCCGATAATGCCCACGTCAATCCGGTGTCTGAAATGCCGATGATATTAACACTTGAGCAACTTCAGCCAAATCCGGATAACCCACGTCAGGGCAGAAACCCGCGTTATGAGGAAATCAAGAGTTCCATTCGGGCACGCGGACTGGACAGTGTCCCTAAAGTCACCAAAGCACCGGGGAGTGAGTTTTATATCTTCAGTGACGGCGGAAATACGCGCTATCAGATCCTCTCTGAGTTGTGGCAGGAGACACAGGATGAGCGTTTCTTCCGCCTTCATGTGTTATTTAAACCCTGGCCGGGGCGTTTGCAGTGTTTGATTGGCCATCTGGCGGAGAATGAAGTCAGAGGGGAGTTAACGTTTCTGGAAAAAGCACAAGGGATTTGTGTGGCGCGTTCTCTGTATGAGGAAACGCTGGGGAAAAAATTATCACTCCGGGCATTCGCTCAGCGCATGACGGCGGACGGATTACCTGTCAGCATTTCACACATCAGTAAGATGGAAGATACTGTTTCTGTTTTATTACCTTATATGCCCCGTTTACTGGAAAACGGGCTGGGAAGACCCCAAATTGAGCAATTATTGTCCGTGCGTTCGACATTAAAACGGGTAGCGGATTCGTTTCTTTTTCAGTATGACGGGCCGGATCCAGCCTGTGATTTTCTGGGATGTTTTGAAAGGACATGCACAGAAATAGATAACCATGATGTTTTTGATTATGACGTGTTTCTGGATGAACTGATTGGCCGGCTACTGAGGGAGTGTTCTGTTGCCGGTGTGGATTATGAACGTTGGGTATTTGAATTGAAGGTCAATAAAGGCAGACGCAGCACAAAGCCGGAATTGCCTGCGCCGGTGGAGAGTGAGGGTGATACAACAACCGCGCATTCAGAAACCGTACCTACCGGTATGACCTCCGGTTTTTCGGCAGAGGATTTGTTAACGGAGCCCCTATCTTCTGGTTCAGGTCAGGAGGCTTCAGTATCTCCTGTCGTTGAAAAGAAAAAATCCCGTCCGGTTGTGGAGATCCAGACGGATTTATACGGCGGGGCACCTGTGCTGAGCGGGGATACCGACGAGGCGGATATTGAGCCTGTCGATGGCGGAAGTCTGTTTGTCACGAATAACCCGGAGCATGTCACACCGGTGGAGGCGCCCGTCTCCGGTCATGCGGTGACGGCACTGACGTGTCAGGATCTCTGGCCGGTGGCATCACATCTGGATGATATTGAACATCTTCAGACGCAAATTTACCGTACTTTGTTTGAATTAGGGAATGAGCTGGATTTATCTTCCGCCTTTATGGCGGCTTCCGGGGTGCATTCTCCGGGATTTATTACGTTGTCAGCACATTCGGTGCTGGGGCGTGTGATGACGGTTTTCTCAGAACCTGATGAGTCCCATGATGATATTCCGGATGCCCTCAGAGCCCTGCTGACGGGGGGATATCAGCCCGGTATGTCGCCGGTATTGAATGATACCCAGTTTATGACATGGATGAAACTGATGTACTTGTTGCGTTGTTTGTATGCCAAACAAAGAGATGTTGATCCGGATGTGAATGATGAAGAGGAATGGGAATAAAAGCACCGCCTTATCGCCGGAGGCGCTGGCGTGTTATCTGCCCCTGAACCGGGGGCGGGCAAAGACCGGTTATGAGCAGGAAGTGATACAGCGCCTGATGGATATCTGCCGGTTATTCCGGGCCGGGAGCCGGAAATATGAGCATGATAAGGTTTTCCGGTTTTCTGTCCGTCCACCGGAAAATCAGGATGCGGACTGGTGGCGGTTGGTGTTGTTCAGTGCGGAAATTTGCCGTTGCCGTTATGCACTGCGGAAAACCGGGACCGCCGGAGAACCTTATATTGAGGTGTGTTTTACCGGTAAAGGCCGGCAGGCTGAATTGTCTGCGGAATTACTGGGATTTATATGGTCCCGGTATTATCAGAGCCGGCGCCGGGCGTGGCGAAAATATATGCGCACCATGAGACAAAAAGCAGGGGCAGAAGTATTGCTTTCAAATAAAGCCCGTGAGTTATGGCACCGGAATTACGTGTTACAGTGGATACTTACACTCTGGCAGGCTTTCAATAATACAGGAGGCTGTAATGGCGACTCAATTAGCACAGGCAGGGAATCATCTGCTGACAGAACTGGTGATGGAAATAAAAAGCGGAAATCTGCGGCGTTGTGAGGCGCTGGGACTGACGGACAATGAGATCCGGTTACTGAACAGTTTAACCATTGAAGATCTGCATTATCTTTCTCAAAGTCCGGTCTCCATTATTACCTGCCAGATCCACCGGGAGAATTTACGGTTATTACTGACCCGGGCAAAAGAAGTTCACCGTCAAAATCAGATGATTGAACGCTGTCTGAGACTGGGGGCATCCATCGATTTGCTGAATCAGTATTTTGGCATGACGTCACTGGAGGTGTCAGCCCGTCGGCGTTTGTCCGGGATCCGGGGAAATGCTGGCCGTTCACAGCGGCTGTCAGATGTGCAGCAAACGGAATTATGGTATCGCTGGAAAGAGGAGGGCATGCCGGAGCCGGATGATCCGGATTGTCTTCAGATCATGGTGTCCTGTGCCGAAAAAATGAATGTCTCTCTGACCACGGTATGGAATTCGGTTCAGGAATGGCACCGGGACGGCATACTGAATTCAGCTGACAGGGGGAAATATCATGCCGGATAACAGGAATATCAGTCATCATCAATCCGCCCGGATATTTCCGGAATGTGTCACGCCTGTTCCGGAGCATATTCAGCGGAAGGCAAACGGGTTATTGCTACGTTATTTTTCGGGAGAACGACTTTGTAAAAAAGTGAAATGCGGTGGAAAAAAGGGCGGTGTTTACCCGGTATTGAAAATTGATATTGGTGCATTCTGGCGTCTGCTCAGTATGGACCAGGGGCAAAGCTGGAAGCTGATGAGCCATGAACGTTATAACAAGATGATTAGCCGGTAAGGGCAGAATATTCAACATCATGATCCTCAGTATATTGAGACTGCCTCTTTACGGTGCGGTATTTTCACCGGAGGAGGCAGCTATAAGTGTATTCAGGCATGAAATTATTTTTGTGTGGGGCATAAGATGCAATTTCCTCCGGACAGTATTATTCAGTTTTCATTAGAAAAAATGCGGCAGCAACTGCATCACCGGCAACACAGCCAGCCCGGCACGGCACTGCGCAGTGGATTGATTTACGCCGGCAATGTTCATGATGCAATCCCCCGGCAATTATTGCTGGAATCCCGACTTTCCCCGGTTGATAAACTGACCTGGATGATGATCCGCCTTCATGCTCAGCAAAATGAGGGGGCCGTATTTCCGACCTATGATGACTTACAACTCCAGTTAGCCACACCCCACAGCGATAAAGCCTCGCGGGAAACGGTCAGCAGGGCACTGTTAATGCTGAGGCTGACGGGCTGGCTCAGTTTATGCCATCGGGTCAGGGATAAACGGGGGCGTATCAGAGGAAATATCTATATGTTACATGATGAGCCGGTGAATGCATTTGATGCAGAGACATTAGATCCACGCTGGATGGATGTACTGGAAAAAAGTTGTTATCACAAAAATAAGAGTGTGCGGTGCGTGGCCCGCGCTGCGCTGACTGCCCTGAAAACCGAGCCGTCAATGCGACATCAGCATACCAGAATGCAACTCATTGAGCAGCGGCTTGAAAGTCTTCAGACACCGGAAGCGCTGGCAGACAGGCAACGCCGGATACTCAATGGGCAGACGGCACAACTTCATCCGGGTAAACATAAAAAAAATCGAGCCCAGTGTAAAACACCGGATTTGAAAATCGAACTCAGGGAAAAAAATGATGAAAAAAAACCGGGTACGAAAATCGAACTGAGTACACAAACCCAGTCTGATTCAGGGGTACGAAAATCGAACTGTTACGTACGTAATACTTTTACACAGAGTGTAAAAAATACGTACGTAGATCAGGGAGAGCAATATTTATCGGGTACTCAGGTGCAGGGGCTGCATCAGTGGATTGATGAGAATGATCGGCAGATGCTGGAAAAACAGTTACAGGCGTTGCCGGAAGAAGCCGCAATATCGATTGTGCAGCAACTGACACAGGGGGTGAGGACAGGAAGTGTACGTAATCCGGTGGGGTATGCCTTGCAGCTATTAAAGGCAGCCCGTGAAGGGCGATATCACTCCGTTTCCCCAGCAGAAACGGGGATGAAAAGTGCGTCTTTACAGAAAATGTCAGGTACTCCGGATGTATCACAGCACACGCAAACCAAACCGGAGAGAACGGAGAGAAGTAAGGCGTCTCAGGGGGGGATGGGTGCCCCTGATATTGCACGTCAGTACCTTCAGCGTTTTCGCCGTACGCTCATAGGGATATCCAATGAGCAATGAAGGCGTATTCAATAAATCACCCGTGTTTCCACTGGAAACAGTGCTCAAAACTTAACCGGTGTTTCCACTGGAAACAGTGTTTAAAAATTGGGTTTTTCTTATCCGGGTAGGAAGGTCCGGAACGCGATATTTCGCTTTCCGTAACGAAATCTGCATCATCGAGAGTAAAGAATTTAACAAGCTATGGAGCAGTCTGGTTAACGATATGGGCATAGAGATATTTTCGTACATATAATTTCACTCTGATATTTACTTTAAACTGATCTTATTGTTTTTTGCCCACTTTCTTAATCTTCCATTAGCGTTGGCGTAAGGCGAAGATGTGTTAAATGAGATCATTCTCCCCATCGTCCATTTTGTGTACCATAGTCTTCCATACAAAATATCATCGGTACGCTCATCAATAAGTTTCACAACTTCATTTTTTACAGCCTGAAGTTCAGCTACTAACAATTCATAACTTAACTCACTGTAATCTGAGTAAAATTTTTGAGCAAGAAGACTAAGTTGATTCCATTTATAGCCAGTTTCCGGAAAATCGACAGGCAGACCTTTAGCATCAAAAGTGATCCACTTTACAACAAGAGCATTCCATCCAAGCAGATATGAAACAAGGTCATGAACACTTATCTTCGTTCCTTTGGCGTGTCCATCCATTGAGTTATCTGAAGTCATTTCTGGCGGGATTGCGTTGAGGTAACTAATTAATTTACTAAAACTTTTATCAATAGCTAAAAGCAGCTCAGCTTTTGTTTGTGGCACACTCATGAAGAATTTCCTCTTATTTAAAATAAGACACCATAAATGCATTGTATGGTGTTTATAAATCAATTAGGTACTGTACTACTCCCCTTACAACAGAGGAAGACCCTTAACTATTTACTGATGTTTCCGGTGGAAACAATGCTCAAAGGTTAACCTGCATTTCAGTAGGATGACGAGTAACGCTACGTTTTTATAATAAATTATTTTTTTCAATTTGAATTTATCGTTGGCATAGGGGGTTGACATTTGTACGGTATGTCAATTTCTCAAAGCAAGGGTATTGTTATGGAACAAAATAAACATTCTCAACAGTTACTTCAGGCTGGCCCTTTAAAGTCAACATTAACACTGAAACTCCATACCAGTTATGCAATCCGGCTATGGGAAGGGCGGGTTGTACCCAACTCTCAGAATGACGGTGACGAAAAAAAGCGTAAATGGATGATCCCCAGTCTTCCGATGTTTATTTCCCGGGCGGGTCATATTACTGATGATGCAAAGAAGGGATACTTATATGCAGAAATGTGGCTGTATCAGCTTGAGCAGGCACTGGAGCAAGGGACTCGGACTATTCAGAAATTACTTTCAGAGGTTGAACAACAATTAGTTCAGTTACCTGCGGTTGCGGTTATTTCGGATATCTCATCAACATCTCCTGTTGACCTGGCGATATTCAGTAAATCTCCTGTTGGTTATAAATGTGTCTGGTTACTCGTCGGGGTTGATCAACTTGCTTTGCGTGTATTGCAGGGAGAGCATTATGGTTTTATTTCCCGTCAGCAACGTGACAAGGTCCTTAAATTAGCGGGCTATCAGGTTCGTCATGTGACAGGGATGGCCGTAAACTACCGGAAATATGAGCTCACCCGTCATAACCTTGATTTAAACAGTGAAACTTATCAACAGGCTTCCCGTTATTTAGGTGAAATTGATCCGGATATCATTTCAGGAAGAAAACGTGCGTCATTTTTACCGTCTTTAAAAAAATAACGAATGTTATTTATATTGGGTTAATTATTTAATAATAAGGAGCTGCAATGAAAAAAAGCGGATTGCTTACCTTATGCTTTTCTTTATGGCTTTTGACCGGATGCTCTGCACAGGAAATCGCAGAATGGAATCAGAAAATCAGTGACCTGGGGCATCAGGTCAGTCATACCATGAATGGTGGTATGCAGAAACGGGAACAACGGGAGTATGACGTGGTTATCCCTGTTGATATTGATACAGCCGCAGCCCGTCTGCGCCGTTATTATGGTTTTGAGGATGTGAATGCCAAAATCCGTGCTCTGCGTCAGTCAGGTAAAGAAAGTGATCAATGGGCCGCCACGGCTATTGCAGAAGAAAGCCGGGGCTGGGAATGGGAAGTGACGCCGGGAAGTTATTATAAAATGGGGGCGGATATGGGAAAACGTAACCCGCCGGCACATATCGTCATCGAACTGGAAAAAAATGGTTCGGGAACACACATGTATATCACTTACAGCGCTTCGTACAGTGATACCCTGACTCCGGAGTTTGTTCAGGAAATATTTAAAACCGCGAATGACGTTGCAGCCGGAAAAAGGAGGTAGAACAGGGTAATGAAATTATTTCTGTGCGAAAAGCCGTCTCAGGCCAAAGATATTGCCCGGGTGATCGGCGCTCATCAGCGGCGGGATAATTTTTTTCAGGGAAATGGCGTTCAGGTCGCCTGGGCAAGAGGTCATCTGCTGGAGCAGGCTGAACCGGAGGCTTATGGCGCACAGTTTGCGGCCCCCTGGCGGCAGAGTGCCTTACCCGTTATTCCTGAACAGTGGAAAATGGTGGTTAAAAAAGACGCGGTTTCGTTGTTTCAGACCATAAAACAGTTGCTCAGTCAGGCGACGGAAGTGGTGATTGCCACGGATGCGGACAGGGAAGGGGAAGTGATTGCCCGTGAATTACTGGAGGCCTGTCATTACCGGAAAAAGGTACAACGTTTATGGTTGTCTGCACTGGATGAGGCGAGTATCAGGCAGGCATTAAATAACCTGTTACCCGGCGAGAAAACGGCCTCTTTATATTCAGCGGGATTAGGGCGGGCCAGAGCAGACTGGCTTATCGGTATGAACATGACGCGTCTGTTTACCCTCAAAGCCCGGGAACTGGGGTTTGGTGGGATATTGTCGGTCGGACGTGTCCAGACGCCGACACTGGCCCTGATTGTCCGGCGGGAAAGAGAAATTACGCACTTTGTTTCCAAACCCTTCTGGCGGGTGACCGCCTCGTTGCAGCATCAGGGGATCATTTTTCAGGCTCACTGGCGACCTGCCTCGCAGTATTGTGATGATGAACATCGTTGTATTCACGTTCAGGCCGCTCAGGCCGTAGAGCAACTGTGCCGGCAGGCAGGGAAAGCGACGGTGTGTACAGTGAATGAAACGAAAGGAAAAGCCTTGCCGCCGTTGCCGTTTGATCTCGGGACACTTCAGCAGGCGGCCTCAAGGCGTTGGGGGTATTCTGCGGATAAAGTGCTTGAAATCGCGCAAAGTCTGTATGAAAAACATAAGGCCACCACGTATCCCCGGACGGACTGCGGGTATCTGCCGGTGTCCATGCGTGCCGACATACCGGTTGTTTTAGATGCATTATCACAAAGCGATCCGGCCTTACAGAATGTGCTGGCACAATTGCAGCCGGCGCGAATTTCCCGGGTCTGGAATGATGCAAAAATTACGGCTCACCATGCGATTATACCGACCCGGCAGACACCTGATTTGAACGCCATGAATGAGGCTGAACTGAATGTCTATAAACTTATCCGTGCCCATTATCTGGCGCAGTTTTTGCCGGATCAGGAATGGGATGCAACAGAGGTGTTTTTAGATATAGGCGGACAACAATTTGTTGCCAAAGGGAAAGTCGAAAGAGTGAAGGGCTGGTCTGTATTATTTGTGAAACATGAAGACGATCCGCCAGTAAAAGAAGAGGCAGAAACCGGGCTGGAAGCCGGAACAGAAACATTGCCGTCCCTTCACGAAGGTGAATTCTGTGTGGTACAGGAGGCAAAGGTTGTACAACTGGCGACCTCACCACCGAAACCGTATACGGATGGTACATTGATTGCGGCCATGAAGAATGCGTCCTCCTTTATTACCGATCCGACATTAAAAAAAGTCCTGAAAGAGAATGCGGGGCTGGGGACAGAGGCAACCCGGGCAGGGATCATCACCACGCTGGAAAACAGGAAATTGATTGTCAGGCAGAAAAAAACACTCCGGGCGACAGACACCGGTTGTCAGCTGATTGATGCCCTGCCGGCAGCCTGTACAGATCCGGGAATGACGGCGTTATGGGAACAATCACTCGAGCAGGTTGCACAGGGAAATCTGTCTCTGGATGTGTTTATGCAAAAGCAAATCAGCTGGTTGGCACATCTCATTAAAAAAGGCGGGGAAATGCCGCTGGCGCTGGATCTGCCACCGATGCCATCCTGCCCGTCGTGTCATGGAAAGATGGTCTTACGGGAGAGCAGTAAAGGCCGTTTCTGGAGTTGTCAGCGTTATCCGGATTGTTAAGGGAGTGTACCATTACCGGAAAAAATGCAGGGGGTTACCCGGGGGATGAATAAAAGAAAGAAGGCCGTGAAGAAGAGCATAACAGGACTCTTTACCTGAGTGATAATTACCGTTAGCATAGCTGACGCTAGGGAAAAGCCCCCCGTCATTGCGGCAAAGCCGTAGCGGAACAACTGCGGTGGCGACAATGAGAAAGTCTGTCTGTCAGCAGGACAGACTTTAAGGCGCATCAACCTCATGAAAACCGCGCCGGAGCTGGTTGAACTCCTGAGGTTCTTTTTAACATCACAGAGTGGGCGGCACTGTCAGGCGTTATTAACCGTAACGCCTTTTTTATTTGACAAAAAAGTTATTCATCCATGTGACTGAGTACCTGAATCACCCAGTCCGGGCAGGGCCGGGCGCTGTTTTTTTCCGGTGGGCATAACCAGGATTTTACCGCCCTGACAGAACAGGGCCTGCCTGTTGTCTGCTGAATGAGTTGAGCCAGGTCTTTTTGTGTCAGATGATGTTGCTGTAACCAGACTTTCAGTTTGTTTCTGTTATCCATTTTATTCTTCTGTGTTTATCCTTTTCTCTCTGAACTGCTTTTTTACTTGACAAATAAAAAAAGCAGATTAATCCTTATTCTGCTTATACCGTTGCTTAATGCAACATTGCCAATGCTTCAGTTGTCTGAGAGAAGCGCCTACGGGTGACAACGATGCCAATGTTCCGGCAATCTGAGAGGAACGCCTACGGGTGATTGCCACTGCCAATCCTCGGGTCATCTGAGACGGGAGCCTACGGGCGATGACAGAACTCCGTTCGTCCTTGAAATCGACGGAGGGTGATAACAGAATAGCGTTATCATCAGGATCATCTTATACAACGCAAGTCGTCAGTTCGGGAGCGTTCCTGTTACTGACCCCGGTGGGAAACACGTTCCTGCCGAGACGATGTTTCTCATTTTTTTACCTTTTTTATCCGATGGAGAAACATCATGACCAGCAAAAATAATACAACATCTGAAAATAAATACTTTAATCTGCATGTGAACGGGATTGGGTATTTATCGAATATCCGTCAGGTTAACGGCCCTAAAGGGCAGTTTTTAACCGCAGTGATTAATGCACTCAGTGGACCGGCTGATAACCCTGTGTATGTTCGTTTTGATACGACCGTTGTCGGGGAGAATACGGTCTCACTGGTCAGACGGTGTATCAAAGCGGTGGATGAGGACAAAAAAGTCCTAACCGGGTTTACATTAAGTAACCTGGCTTCCGATATTTTCACCCTGACAAAAGGTGAGCATGCCGGAGAACAGCGGGTCAGCCTGAAAGCCAGGCTGCTGAATATTGACTGGATTAAAATCGGTAAAGAAGTGGTATATAAAGCCGAGAAACACCAGTCAACACCACCAGAGACTGAACAGCCGGTATCCAGAGAGTATGTGGCTGATTCTTTTTAGTCATTAATAAGGAGTTTGCTGTGACTAAAAATACACAACAACCGGTACATGATGCGTTATTCAAGCAGTTTTTAACGCATCCTGAGAATGCCCGGGATTTTTTCTCGGTGCATTTGCCAGCCAACATCCTGCCTTTGTGCGATTTAAGTACACTGCGCCTGGAGCCGGCCAGTTTTGTGGAGCGCCGTTTACGTCAGCTGCATTCGGATGTGCTGTATTCCGTGCAGATGACGGAAGGGGAAGGGTATATCTACTGCCTGATCGAGCACCAGTCAAAACCGGATCGGTTAATGGGTTTTCGTCTGATGCATTATGCGATGTCAGCGATAGCGCATCATCTGAAAAAATCGCCGGCGGATAAGACCCTGCCGTTGGTGGTGCCGTTTCTGTTTTATCAGGGCAGTGTTTGTCCTTATCCGTACAGCATGAACTGGCTGGACGGGTTCGCCGATCCGGCGCTGGCTCAGCAGCTGTATACCCGGTCGTTTCCGTTAGTGGATTTGAGTGTGCTCAGTGATGAGGAAATCCTGACACACAAGGGTATTGCCCTGCTGGAGCTGGTTCAGAAACATATTCGGACCCGCGACGGTTTAATGGCGGTATTGCCGATAATCGCGCAGATAATTAACTCGCAACACAATACGGTTGACCAGGTGAGGAGTGTGATAGAATATATTGCCTATCAGGGGTATATTCTGGATGAATCCCGCTTTTTCAGCCAATTGATTGCACTGTCACCGGAGTATAAAACGATGCTGACAACGATTGCAGAACAACTTGAGCAAAAAGGTATCGAAAAAGGTATCGAAAAAGGTATCGAAAAAGGTATTGGCCTGGGTGTTGAAAAAGTCGCCCGCTCATTATTACAACAGGGGGTTGATCTGAACATTATTATGCAATGTACCGGACTGACCCGGGAAAAGATTGAGTCATTAAAACATTAATCTTTTCTGTTTTTACTCTCAAATGCCGGCATGACTGCCGGCATTTTTTATGCCCGCCGTTTTCTTTTTTTTTTCGGAAAACTAATTTCTCATTGAGAGCACTTGCTTTTCTGCGCACAGTGTGCCTGTGACTTT
>NZ_KV791983.1:175211-260618 GCF_001808035.1 Proteus sp. HMSC14B05
TTTTCTGCGCACAGTGTGCCTGTGACTTTATTTTATTAACACAGGACAGAAAATGCGTATGAAAATTCTCCCGATATGTCTTGCCCTGACCTCACTGCTGTTGGGGGGCTGTGCAGATAAACCCTCCCGGCCTGCTGAACCGGTGGCTGATAGATACCGCGATTCTGGTCAACACCGGTCATGCCCAGCCGGTACTTCCGGACCTTTATCCATCAGCTGGGGCTGGTACAGTTACTGCCGGTGGGCGGACGTTATCAGGGGCGTACGGTGACGTTGCGCCTACCATAAAAGAGATGCCGTGATGAAAAACATAAGATTTGTGGTTTTACTGAGCGGGTGTCTGATGACAGCGCCGCTGACAGCCACACAGTCTGTTTCCGGGGGGCAGATTGGCAGATTGAGGCGGGGAAATCGGCTAAGAGTCAGACTCAGTCATTGCAGTATGAGGCGCAGGAATGGGGACTGAGTGCGGAGGAGTATGCCCGTTTTGAAGCGCTGATGAAAGGGTGGCGCGGTATTCAGTCTCTCGGCCTGGATCCTCTGACGACACTGGGCATTGAGGCCCGGTCAGATGAGGAGCGCTGTCGGCTGGCTGAAAAGTGGGTACAGCAGGAATTTGCCAGGGCAGAAAAAGAGCTGGCGTTTCAGCGGGAAGTGGATGCAGCCTAGAAACGGCTTTATGGTCAGATATTATCGGTCAGTCTGGGAACAGCCGGCTGAATCCGGTCTGTATTCTTTTTATTTAAATCAATTACACCTGTTAATCGATTAATAATATTAGTCGGAATAACTTTATCTTTATTAATAATAGCGAATACAGGCTGTCCAAAGCTATTTTGTTCAATAAAATCGAGCCTTCCATCTTGAATATTATCAAGTGAAATAATAATTGCGGCAATATAAGAGAAGTCAGTATGTAGAATATTAACATATTTACGATGAGTTGAAATAGAGTCAGACATATCATAGCTGACTGCGACTTTATAATTTTTCATTTTTAATTCCTTTTTGGTAAAAAATCTTGCTGAAATATTAAGTGAAAATATTTCATTTATTTATATTTATGTCATCACGGATATAAAATAATGTTATAGGTTGGTGGCTTTTATAATTTTAGTAATCTTTTTTTTAGCAAAATGACTAGGAATAAAAGCTGTTTAGCTGCACATTACTGTGCATAAAAACCAAGGATATGAATGTTCAATAAGAGCTCGTTATAACCACATTAAATGTGATATATAATGATAAAGAGATTGACTATCCATTTGATGAAAATATGCAAACCACGTGATAGAAGCCAATAGAGAGATTATCTTTGAGCGCTGAAAAGATTAAAACTAAAACATGAGAAATGTGAAAGCATCATTATATGTGTAATAAGTTTTATATGTGGTCAAAATCGGTTATTATTTTCTATTTTTGCATTCATTAATTGTTAAGGTATATATAACAACTATAAGTTATATGTAATTAAATATCCGAATTATACTGTGATGCAGATCAAGGTATATCATTTAAAGAATGATTTTTCTTTAATTCATATATTTATTTTTTGTTATTTGTTGTTTTCTTTTTAACAAAAGAATAGGTGATTAATATAGTCGCCAAGTCTATGTTATAAATATTAATACAATGTATTTATGGTGCCTTTCCTATAATTAAAGATTATAAATTATTATCATTAATGGTTGCATTAATATATATTTATTTTCTAAATAATTATTTTAAAGTTTTTTAAATTTGCTTATATAGTCATTAAGATTAATAAAATATACTTTGAAATATATTCTGTATTACCTATTCCCTTCTATATCAATATAAATGAGTTTTACAATCAGTATAAATTGTTAAAAA
Organism: Proteus sp. HMSC14B05; assembly: GCF_001808035.1. Lineage (NCBI taxonomy): Bacteria > Pseudomonadati > Pseudomonadota > Gammaproteobacteria > Enterobacterales > Morganellaceae > Proteus > Proteus sp. HMSC14B05. The sequence continues at coordinate 177,066 of NZ_KV791983.1, forward strand.
TGATCGTTAAAAACGATTGTTATGTTTATATTGATGGTTTTAATCTATCAAAAAAATACATTATCGATCAATAATAACATATTAACATAATTTATTTTTAGAAAGAAAATTATATCCATTAATTATATTTTAATTACATGAGGTTACATTTTAATAAATAATAAGTTTGTAATTTCAAATAAAGCTTCCGTATTTTTCATGTTGGTGAATGTTATTAATTTTTTATTAAATAATGGCGTTTATATTTAATAATTTTAATAGAGTAGCACCTGTTTTTTATAGTTTTAATATATAAATTAAGGATATAAATACCCTCAATGAAGTTTATAGATTGATTTTTATGTTAGTAACCAAATAATGAAATTTAAAAATAATATTGCTTTAAGTACGGTACTGTCTGTTGCTATTTTTAACTCAGCAATGGCATATGACGGTACAATTAGTCTTACTGGATGCACTACTGGACAAAATGGATCTAGTAATGTGAAAGCTTTTTTTGAACCCGGAGCTAATACTGACTTTAATACGAACAAACTAAAAAATGCAAGCTCTGACGGAGCACAAAATGTTCAAATTCAGTTATTAAATAACGATGGTACTACTGCTATTCAATTAGGGAAAGACTTTGTCGGACAGGATGTCCATTCAGAAGCTATTAATAGTGACGATGAAGCGACACTACGCTATATGGCCCAATATTATGCTACAGGAAAAGCAATTGTAGGGGATGTCATTTCTAGTGTTAATTACACTATTGCCTATGAGTAATAAATAATAATCGTGCGTTTTTATTATCATTATTTACAAGGCAGCTCATCTGCACTGCTTTGTTCGGAGTTTCCATGAAAAAACTTTTCTTTTTCATGATGGCCGGCTTATTTTCTGTGTCAAGTTATGCTAATGTTGGGTACCTGAGTTATTTATCCTGAAAACTAGGAAGGTATTAATATTAAAATTAATAATGATGAATCTACTCCATCTTTAATTCAGTCCTGGATTGATACTGGTGATGCCAGTGTTGCTCCAGACTCAGTCAATGTTCCCTTTATTATTACTCCGCTTATATTTCGTATAGAACCTCACACAGGGCAAACATTACGAATTATGTATACGGGTGAAGCACTGCCTAATGATCGTGAATCAATTTTTTGGCTAAATATACTGGATATTTCAGCTAAACCTAAATTTGAAAATAAAAATAATTTAAATGTAAACTCAAATTATCTTCAACTCCCGATCCATAGTCGCATAAAGCTATTCTATCGTCCAGAAAAACTCACACGTTCTCTCAGTGAGGCCTATAATTCTGTTATATGGCATATTGAAAAACAAGGAGCAAAGGCCTTTCTTTGTGCAGATAATCAAAGTCCTTATTTTATTACTTATAATCATATTACTTTGATTCAGAGCAACTACTCACAATCAATTAATCCAGTAGATATGGTTGCTCCTTATTCTTCAATACGCCTTCCTATACATGGAAATATGTCGGGATATGGAAAAGTGAAGTGGACAGTTGTTAACGATTATGGTGGGCATGAATTAAGTGAGTCAGCTCTGAAATAAGGATAATATTTATGAAATATTGCACTTAAACTGAACATCATTCATTCCTGCCTGCCATATTTATTTCACTGGGAGTTTTTTCCATGGACACAGTGGCTATGGAATATGCTGAATTTGATCCCAGTTTTTTACAGCATACTCAAGGGAAGACGACGTTAGATATTCATCGTTTCAATCAAGGAAATCCAACTCCAGCAGGAAAGTACTATGCTGATGTTTATCTTAATAATAAATGGAAAGGGCTCTGCCTTAGTGTTTCTTACGCCATTTGTCACATTAACATTTTTGGTGTTTACACCTGAAACCTGGGTACATGGAGCAGATGCTCATACTGAGTTTCCTTATCTTTCCGGTGCGGGAAGGTTAGTTCTGAAAGATACTATGATGATAGCAGCAGGATTTGTTGCAATGGTACATTCTGCAAGGTGTATCACTAAAAAGTAGTGAACACTATCATTTATCTGATTTTTATTTTCTAGTATTATATGAGGTTATCGCGTCGTGGAGGGGAACTTTCCCCCTCCACTCCCACGGAGCCGGACGTGGCAGTATCCCGTCATCTGGCTCTTGTAGTTGACTGGTAACATCGCGTACAAATAGTCCAGTGTGCAAACAAACTGAGTTTAACATTCCGGATCCTGTCTAATCATTCATACGCTTGAACCAGACTACCGTGTCCCCTCTTGTATTTACGGGTAACCCATTTAGCAAGGTACAGATCGATATGTCTGGCTATATAATCCATTACTGATTGACAAAAGCGTCCATAGTACAATACCCACGTAGCCTGAGATTGAGCCAACGTACCATTGTATCCAGTGATAACGGTGCTCTGTGGCTTCAATCCTAACCCCGCACTGTCTGACGGATTGCCTCGCAAAAATGGACAATGCCGCTGAGGAACTGGCGTATAGTAATAGAGTCGCTTTATTGTCGAGTTCGGTGACCGCGACCGCCAGGATGGTCACTTTTGAAAAAGGCGTTTACACAGCATGGTAAACGGACTCGAAATTCTCTTACATATACTGAAAATTAATTACAGTAACCTATTCGTTATAACCTGTTTAAACCCACTCCAATTCGTTATTTATCTCACGTCTGATCATGAATATATAAAAATCGCGTATGTACGGTATGTCCGGTTAAAGTATTCAATGAAAGTGTCCTGCGTCGGCTTACCTGGCTGGATAAGATCCCGTTTTACTGCATGTTTTTCTGCCCATTCAGCCAGTATCAGTGAGATAAATTCTGGACCATTATTCATGTGCAGCATGATCGGGTAGCCGCAGTTTGCCGCGATCCTGTCGAGTACACGGATCATTCGCAGATCTGGCAGATTCAGAATGATTTTAATCGACAATGTCTCACGGTTAAAGTCATCAACTTTAACAGTCCGCCCGGTTTCAACCGACTTAATTACGGCGATGATCTGATGCTCAGTAAAACAGGCTTTACGCATAGCGATCTCCTTCGTTGGCAAATTAATTATGCGGGATACTTACACCGTCAACCCCAGTATGCAGAGGATGAAGCATCAGATCGGAGCATTGTCTGATGGTGCCATACACCAGATTTAACAATAACCCGTTTAATACGCCAAGCTGCAAAGAAGCAATTAAGTATTCTAAAACAGATAGTTAAAACTTAAACCTTATCTAGGACAGCCCAAATTTTTATTATTTTTTAAATAATCACTTGCTAATGATAATTATATATACATACAATGTGATATGTTATAACATAACAAAAAATGGCGGATAGTATGAAAAAATCTATTTTTAATTATACAACATTTTTTATTTCAATGAGTTATTCCTTATTTGCAAATGCAAGCCCTGCAATAAAATCAACTGAAAATCGGAACAATGAGGTATTAGAGGTCTATTCAACACCTTTGCATACTCCGCAAGAGAAAATGGCGATCCCCGTTTCTGTTCTGACACAAGAAGATCTACGCGCTAATCGTAGTGCCTCGATTGCTGAAACCTTAACATCCTTACCAGGTTTTCATGCCAGCTTTTTTGGTGGAGGCTCAGTTCATCCAGTTATTCGAGGAATGTCAGGCAATCGAGTCAAGGTATTACACAGTGGTAGTGATCTTATGGACGTATCCTCTATTGGTGCAGATCATACAATCACCAGTGAACCCTTTTTAAGTCAACGCATTGAAGTATTAAAAGGCCCTTCAACATTACTTTATGGAGGAGGCACAATAGGCGGTGCAATTAATGTTATTGATAGCAAGATTCCTATGTCAGTGCCTGAAAAAGGCTATGAGGGTGAATTGCATTATCAATACGATTCTGTTTCTAAAGGAAATACAGGATCAGTAGGATTAACGTTAGGAGAAAATAATTTGGCGCTTCGCCTTGAGGGTACTAAACGTTATCAAAGTGATTACAAACAACCAGAACCTTTACATCAAGGAGAAACTAGCCGTTTAGCAGGATCTTATCAAGATAACCAATCGGCAAATATTGGTGTATCCTGGCTTTTTGATGACGGTTATATAGGGATTGGTTATGGTGAACAACATCGTCGATATGGGCTGCCTGGTCATACGCATTTTCATGATCATGAAGATGATCACCATCATCACGCCCCAATTCGCCCTCCTTTAATCGGCCATCATCATCATAATCACAATCATGAATACCCTGATGAACAACATCAACATGGTATTCCTTATATTGTTATGGATAGCAAACGATGGGATCTTCGTGGTGAAAAAAACAATCCATTTACTGGTATTGAATCAATACGTTTCAGTGCGGTCAGAACCGATTATCATCATGATGAAAAAGAAGGAAATGAAGTCAGTACCTCATTTAAAAACAAAGGCGATGAATTAAGACTGACATTTACACATCAACCTATTTGGGGTTGGCATGGTGTTATTGGCGGGCAATTTAACCAGCGTGATTTTAGTGCTCAAGGAGAAGAAGCTTATGTACCGTCAACAAAAACAAAAAATCACTCACTCTTTTTATTAGAAGAATACCAATTAGGTGATTTTCGCTATGAATTAGGATTTCGCCAAGAGTGGCAATCACTGTTAAATAGAGAAACTCAAAAAAATAATAAGCAGAGTGCATCTTCTATTTCTGCTGGATTAGCATGGAATTTTACACAAGACTATTTTTTAAATTTATCACTTTCACACACGAAAAGATTACCTGTTGCAGAAGAGCTTTACGCGAATGGTGTTCATGCTGCAAGTCGAACTATTGAAAAAGGCGATCCTAATTTAACCGCAGAGGCTGCAAATAATATTGATATTGGAATAACTAAAGTAACAGGTGATATTCAATTCAATATGAGTGCCTATTATAACCGTATTAATAATTATATTTACGGTCAATTTACGGGGACTGAATTAAATAATGGCTATCGTTCATTACAATATGTTCAAAATGATGCACAGTTTAAAGGTATAGAAGGAAATATTGATTATTACTATAACCAAGATAGCTTAATTGGTATTTCTGGTGATTATGTTAGAGCAAATTTACTACACAATAAGGGAAATATACCAAGAATACCGGCTTATCGTTTAAGTACTTATATTAAACATAGTTTTACAGAAAACGTAATTGGACAAATTCGCATTGATCATTTTGGAAAACAGAATAAAACAGCAGACTATGAAACATCCACAGAGGCTTATAACACAGTTAGTTTAGGTAGTGAATATATTGGTTATTTAGATAACACAGATTATACCTTATACGCCAAGATTAATAATATCTTTGATGTAAAAGGGAAAGACAGCACCTCTTATATTAAAGATGAAATGTATTTACCTGGTCGTAATATTATCTTAGGCGCTACTCTTACATTCTAATATGAATATCATGAAAAAAAGTAAACTCTCTATTATTTTACTTATACTTTTGTCGTCTCCTTTATATGGAAAAGAGAATAATCAAGATAAAAGCCAAGAAAAAGAAACATCAAACGATGTTATTACTGTTAAAGCAACATCAATAAAAAACAAAGAGACATTCTCCTCTTTATTACTCAATAATCGAGAAGAGATAAAAGGAAAACAACTTGAACAAATAAAAACAAATACGATTGGTAATACCGTTTCAAAAGTTGCTGGTGTACAAGCGGAAGGTTTTGGCCCAAATGCGGCAAGGCCTGTTATTCGAAGTCTCTCTGGCAATAGAGTCGGGATTTTAGTTAATAATCTTCCGATTAATGATGTTTCATTTATTAGTGGGAATATGCCTATTCCTGTTGATATGAATAGAATTAACGAAATATCAATTAGTAAAAGCTCCGAAGCACTACTTTATGGTGGTAGCAGCAGTGGTGGTGCAATTCATTTGTGGGATGATCGAATAATGACACAGTTTCCTGAAAAAGCAATTTCAGGTGCCGTGACATTTAATGGTAGCACTAATAATGGTAACGGTGGATCAGTAAATATTAAATTCAGTAATAAAGAAAACTGGATTTTTAATCTTTCCGGTGCTACTAAACGAGTCTCAAAATATAAAATTCCAACACGCTCTAAAGTTGGTGCTTGCTATAGCTATCAACAGCTAAAAGACCACTCTGCATTACGTGATCAATGCCAAGTGGATATGAAAGTGTTTACTAGCCGTAACCCTGAAGCGTATCCTTACATTAGTGAGTTTTGGAAAAAATATCAGGTTGAATATGAGTTAAGCGAGGATGATAAATATACCTTTAAAGATAAGGACTATTTTTCAGGTATTGGTTATGTAGATAATGAACCTAACTTACGATATAAACCTGGTAGCCCCACATCTATTGAACATGTCACACCTCCAAAGCATTATGTTGAAAATAATAATAACGAAATTCCCAATAGCTTTTTAAAAAGCCAAAGTGGTAACGCATCACTCTCTTATATCGGAGATGACGGTTACTTAGGTTTTTCTGTCACTGATTTTCAAACATCGTATGGAGTGCCAGGCTATGCTTATCTCACAACTAAAACAACTCGAGAAAGGTATAAACCTGTTTCGGTTTCAAATAGTAATCGAAGAATAGATATACAAGGAAAACATGATCATTTAGCACCATTTTTAAGAGACAGTGCTTTTTATTATTCTTATTCTGAATCTAAAGATGAAGAGTTAGTCGGCCAAATTGCTTCATCGGTATTTAATACAAAAAGCCATCAGTTAGCTTTAGAAACTGCACATACTCCGCTATTTAATCGACTTAATGGTGCGTTTGGGATCAACGGTAATTATCGTGATCTGAAAACGTCTGGTTATGATGCTTATTTACCCAGTGTATTAACCAAAGAGTACGGAATATATTGGGTTGAATCGCTAAATTTATCTCCTTTTGAGCTCACTGCTGGATATCGTAAAGGTTACACTCAACATAATCTCAATATTCCAGCGAATTATAATCGTGGTAGAGGGCAAGGTTCTAATTTACAAAACCGTCATTTTGATACAAGTGCAAATACACTCGCTCTATCTTTTACACCAATTGATGAATGGACATTAAAACTACAACAAAATATTTCTTATCGAGCACCAGAAATTAATGAACTTTATACACATGGCCCTCATTATGCTTATTTAATTGAAGAACAAGGAAACAGTGAATTTAATACCGAAAAAAGCAAAAGTATTGAATTATCATCTGTTATTGAGATTGGCAATTTCTCTAATAAACTTAATTTGTATAAAACAGACTACAGTGGTTTTAAATTTAGACGATTAACGGGTATCAGTCGTGGTGCTGGTCCTGTTATGGAATGGGATGACACCGATCTTGAAACAAAAGGATTAGAATATGAATTTAAATATTTATATGAAATGCCTCATGATCACAATCTAACATTTACACTATTTGGTGATTTTGTCGAAAATAAAAGCAAAAGAAAACTGTTTATTGCAGGTCACTATTTGCCAAATTTACCTAATGAAAAGCATGGTATCAGTATTTATTACCAACATGATGAATTAACTGCATTTAGTAGTGCAACTTACTATAAAAAACAAAAAGAAAGCGGTGGGTTAATGTATGGTGGAGATATGGCCTTTCCTTCCTATACGTTAGTTGATGCGGGGATTGGCAAAAAATACCACCTTGATAAGGTAGATGTTTCGGTTGATTTTATTATTAATAATCTCACCGATACTGAAGCAAGACCTGCATCTTCTCAATTGAAATATTTAGTCCCATTACCGGGTCGAAATTATGGGATAAATGTCAAAATTGATTTTTAATATATTCTGATTTAATAAGATATAAAGTAAGTGAGGTACTCTATGGGTGCCTCTTTTTTTTATAATCATGCACAATTAACTTGAAGATGCATGTTTTAGGGCTCTATCACATTAAGGTAAGCACACCTGTTTTAATTCTAGACATTTTTTGAGATCTCGGTGCCAACAAGATGTTTCTATCAGTACCAATCCCCAATTCATTACCACAAATCTACTTTTCACCAATACGGAGTAAAGGGCGCTAAGTTCGGCTATGCAGGGACCGATTTTTCCTCCTGTGTGCTTTTTGTTCCCGTATCAGCTTCCGGTTAATCATTTCACGGCACAACCGGTCCCGTAAGGGTGAAGTGCACGCATGCTGCACCCTTGTGGGCCAGAACGATGCCGAGAAAGCGAACTGTCAGGCGATACGAAGATGAAAATCACATTACTGATGGAGAAAAAACTATGATCACTTCCTTGCATACTCAGACAAGTGCCTCTAACACCGCAACGGCGACCAGCGTATCCCCGCTGGACCCGTCAGGCTCCTCAAAAACGAAATTTTCCAAAACCAGAACCGATATTTATCAGATCGTTACCGACCTCATCATTACCACACTGGAAGTAGGCGTTAAACCCTGAGTGTGTCCGTGGCAGCGCGTACCGGGTATGTCCGGCATGCCTTCCAACTACGCTACTGGCACAGCCTACAGCGGGTGCAGTGAATCAGAATGAGGATTCAGTGATTCCTGCTGGATGACATACAAACAGGCTAGGGCAGAAGGTGCGCAAGTTCGTAAGGACTAGCACGGCATGACCGCCATTTTTTATACCATCCTGGAGAAGGAAAACGACACCGGAGAAATTGACCATATCCCGATGCTGAAAACCTTTGTCGTGTTTAATGTCGAACAAATTGATGGCCTCTCACTGACGGCAGATACCGTTGCCCCACAAGCGACGTTTGACGCGTTGCCACAGGCTGAAAATCTGTTCTGTAACAGCGGTGCTAACATCATTGAGAAAGGACAAAACGCCTTTTTCATGCCATCAACAGATGAGGTTTTGTTACCTGAACGTCGTTTTTTTCCGATGCCGCTAGCTTTTATGCCACGGATCTGCATGAGATTGTTCACTGGAGCGATGGCAAAAGTCGCCTGAACCGCGAAATGAAAGGAAGATTTAGCAGTGAAAATTATGCATTTGAAGAGTTGATCGCCGAGCTGGGAAGCGTGTTCCTGATGGCGGATCTGGGGATTGTCGGATAGGTTCAGCACGAAAGTTATATTGCTTCTTGGCTGAAAGCACTGAAAAACGATAAGCGCTATATTTTTAAAGCCGCCAGGCAGCATCGAAAGCGCATCGTTATATGATGGATAAGGTCTGAACAGAGGAATAAGACGCCGCAAAGGAATGCGGCCTTAACCTTATTTTTGGATCTGGCAGAGTGACATAGATTTCAATTTCCCTGCGAATGCGGACGGTAAAGAGCCCGCTCATCCTGCAAACTACATTTTTATACTGTTGATAATAGGGTATTCCTTAGTCATGGTAATAAGGCTCAGAAAGCCATATTTAGCTTTCCATAATGGAATATTATCGCCACCTTGAAGAATTCTTTGTTCCGGTTACAGAATCTGCATTTTTATTGAGAGCAAGGGATTTAACCTGCCACGGCGTGGTCAGATTAAGGATGTGGGCATAGAGCGATTTTTCGGCCATTAATTTGACGCTGATGCTTACTTTAAATTGTTATTATTTTTTGCCCACTTTTTTAATCTTCCATTCGCGTTGGTATAAGGCGAAGATGTATTAAATGAGATCATTCGGCCCATCGTCCATTTTTTGTATCATGGTTCACCATACAAAACATCATCAGTTCGTTCATCAATAAGCTTTTGTAGTGGTCAACTAAAACTGGCCACGGTTTTAGAGTTTTTTCGGTATCGGTTTTCCGATTCATTTGGTGGTAATCCACCGTTATATTCGTGCGGCCTGAGTTCGCTGTAATACCCGACGATATAACCCGTTATCGCTTGAGCAGCTTCACTGAAGCTGGTGTAGCCTGTCACCGGCATCCACTCATTTTTCAGACTCCTGAAAAAGCGCTCCATCGGACTGTTGACGCTCCTATGTCAAGAGCGGCGATTGGCATATGCGAGGTCCGATAAAATCAATGGATAGAGCTCACGGACGATGTAGCGTTTTAGGCATCTCAGGATCTCTTTAGTCGATAGCCCTTCACCAGTTCGTCTGTCGACATAGATTCTCGTGCGCGGATCGCTACGCATACGTACAAGGGCTATTGTCCACAGGGCATTGTTTGCTTCACGTGAGCCACCACGGTTTAATCTGTGCCTTACTGTTTTCCCTGATGATGCTGGCAGTGGATTTACGCCACAGAGCGATGCCAGGGCCGCTTCATTTTTTAAACGTTCGGGGTTATCACCCGCAACTGCCAGCAGTGTTGCAGCCGTCTGTGGCCCAACGCCAAACTGGCTACGAAGGTTACTGGCATACTTGCGGGTCAGTTTATCTAGTGATTCGTCTAGTTCATTCAACTCTTCAGTCAGGGCCATCCATCGTTTCGCAAGGCTTCGAAGCGTACTGCACAAGGCTATACGTAATGGTGAGTGCTCTGACACTTCGCTGTTAATGCAGGCAGTTACGCATTCGTGTGGTTTCGATTTCCAGAGTTTGTCGCGAACATCTTGCGGGGCACTAACCAGCAGTGCACGAAGCTGATTAATCGCCTGCGTACAGGCTTTTACTGCACTACGTCGGGCAACACTAATAATCCGGAGAGCCTCACATGCACCTGACTGCATTTTTGGTATGGCCTTGCTGCTCCCTGAAAGCACTGTCCGGGCTGCATTTTCTGCATCTAGTGGATCTGACTTCCCTTCAAGGCGGCGTTTTGAGCGATCTGGCCGGTTAACTTCAACAACATAAATGCTATTCTTGATGAGATAGCGTGTTAATGCGGCACCATATGTTCCTGTTCCTTCGATGCCTGCTCGTTCGAGGCTACCGAAAGAACGTGCCCAATCAAGTAGTTCCAGATAGCCCGCTTGATTTGTTTGAATAATGTGAGTTCCAAGCAGTTTACCTGCCTGACTGATAACAGCGCCGACATGAATATCAAGATGGGTATCGACACCCAGAATCACGGTTTCAGAAGATTGGCGGTCGTTTTGCATGGTTTGCCTCCAGATATTGGTAGCACAATCATCCCCATCGCAGGACAGGACACTCGGGATGCAGCACAAAGCTCCTATCAGGTCACAAACTCTGGGCCCGGTTATGCCCGGGAAATACCAGAATCGGACGACAGGTCAACACAAAGGCATTTGAGCCAATCCCAGCACGGGTCAGTCCGATCCGGTATTTGAAAGTATATTAGAATGAGTATCCCAGCAGTTTCCGCGCCTGCTCATACTTTGCCTGATCCGGTATCGCCACAGTAACTGCCTGAACTACCTGCTTGTATAGTGACTACCCTAATCACTGTGGAACATAACCCCGGATGGCTTACCGCGTCTTTCCCATGCCATTTTCAGTGCTTTGGTGGTCAGCCTGCTGTCCGGAGAGAACGACATTGCCCACCCCACGGGTTTCCGTGCAAATAGATCGAGTACCACAGCAAGGTAAGTCCGGCGTTTACCTGTCCAGATATACGTCACATCGCCGCACCATACCTGGTCAGGCACTGTCACTGCAAACTGACGTCCGAGGTGATTCGGGATAGCAATATGTTCGTGTCCCCCACGTCTATATCGGTGAACAGGCTGCTGACAACTCACCAGCCCCAGCTTCCTCATAAGATGGCCGGCAAGCCATCGTTCCATCCGGAAGCCCCTGTGTGTGGCCATTGTGGCGATACTTCTTGCATCCTCGGAGCCATGACTGAGGCCGTGTAGTTCCTGAACCTGACTGCGTAATACAGCTAGCCTGCTATCCGGCTTGTCAGGACGGTTTTTCCGGTATTTATAGCTGCTGCGGTGAACCCCAAACACGTGGCAAAGCGTGGCCACAGGATAATGCGCTCTGAGTTTCCCGATTATCGAGAGTTGTTCAGGGAATCTGACATCAAGAGCGCAGTAGCCTTTTTTAATATTTCATTTTCCATTTCAATACGTTGAAGTTTTTTCTTCAGCTCACGTATCTCAATTTGCTCCGGCGTGATAGGGGAGGCTTTAGGTGTTTTGCCGGCACGTTCATCTCGTAGCTGCTTTACCCACCGGGTCATAGTGGAAAGTCCGACATCCATGGCATTTGCGGCATCTGCAACCGTATAGTGTTGATCCACCACTAACTGAGCGGATTCACGTCTGAATTCTGCACTGAAATTTCGTTTTTTCATTAAAGCACCAGTGTTGTCCTGAGGGTATTCATTTCGTCGAAGGTGAGTCCCAGAGATTCACGATGGTGAATATTGTCTTCTTTCAGCGCACGCAGGGCATCTGTTAATACGGCGTAATTCAGAGACGGAATCATGATTTCGGACCTTCCTTAAACACTTCAGCGGTTGGCTAATTTGAGGTTGATCCATTCATCAATTTCAGATTCGAGCCAGGCTACGCTGGCAGGGCCAACCTTTATTATTGAACGAGGAAAAGAGCCCCCTTTCATATACAGATAGATTTGCGAGCGTTTCAGACCGGTTTTTTCTTCGACCTGTTTCAGGCGTAATAACTGATGTGATGTCATGATTTTCTCCAGTGTAGAGTGGGGTTGGAGAAGATAAAAAAGCATAAGCGAAGGTGAAGAAGAAAGCACGTAAGCCCGTATTAAGAGTTTTTGAGTTCTTAATACGTATTTCAGTATAATGGTGAGTTAAATCAATAAGGCACTGAAGTGGGAGAACCGCGTTCAAGTGCTGTTTTCAGTGTATCGCCGCTGAATTTGTCAGTAATACCTTCGGTAGATGCCCATTGTTCGAAAATGGATAAAAGCTTGTAAGGTTTTCCTAGTAATGGACTGATGACTTCATTATGTTTACATGAAAGCCAGAAAAGACGAGACAAAGGGCTGGATATGCGTGTCGATGTTGGAGTGTGTTTAATATTTACATAGGCATTCATCAGCTTTTGTAGTTCAGTCAGGCGAATTACAAAACAGGAATCTTGTGGTAATTTATAAATAGGGAAATATTCTTTGTCACTGGATTTATGAGTTTCATTCGATTAATGTTGTTATAAATCTCAGATTTTAGTTCTTCAGGTAATTACATTAGTTGTTGGCTAATTCGTTCTTTTCATGTTATTTTCTCAAACGCTTGAAATAGAGTTCTTGATAATAAAACTGAAATGCCATAATTAATACATTGATTGCCTGTGATTGGTGGTGATATATTGATTGAGTGCGCCAGTAAGTGTTGAATTGTTACGAATTCATACCCGATCAGAGTGGTATCAATGACCCATTTTTTTAGAATGAATATATTTATCTTGAGTGAGTGTGGTATAATTTATATGTTTAATGAAACAATGTGTATCAAGATAGCATAAACGATCTGTGAGAGAGTTTCCTATTTTTTTCAATTTAATTTTATTCTTAATTTTTGTGACTTTCCTTAATATAATTGTAGATTGAAAGTATATAGATAAATAAATGTTTCAAGATAGCGCATGGCGATAAACGTCGCTGTCGGTTAATTGTTTCTCTGTTTTTTTCTGGTTGGCTAGGTATACAGCTTCAGGTATGGTTAACCAATCGGATTTATTTTTAATAATAGTATTTTTTGTTTTATTGTTAAACATAATTTTTCCTTATTTATATGAGTGCTAATATATTGATGGTTTTTTATAATTTATTCGTGTTTTGGTGTGAATATATGAATTGAATTGTCATATCTTTTATATGACCTATAGTCAGTCAAATAATACTTAAAACTAACTGTTAATATATAATTTCATTGTGGTCGTATAACTATAATAAATGATGTGGCAGGTTGCTTTTTATATCACCCCATGTTAAGAATTTATAGTTAAATGGATGGTGATATGTGATTATGGATATTTTATAGCTATCTAATATTGATTTGGTAATATATGAAAGATGAGCAGAGTAATGCTGTTCTATAAAATATAATTTATCAAATTGATCTCTCTTTATATAAAAATCTAAATTCTTAATGATTTCTTCTGATAATCCAATGCCTCTTGATTTAATATAGGCTTCTTTTAATGTCCACATCTTATAGAAATTATGTTTTTTTTGAGTCTCGTCAAAATAAGATAGGTATTTTTTTTCTTTTTTTGAGAAATAATAATCTATAATGCTATTTATTTCTATATCACGGTTGAAATATTCAATATCAATACCAACGGATGATGTATTTGAAATAGCGAGAGCAACACAATTATTTGAATGTGATAAATTGAAGTAAATGCTTTCCTTTGATTCGTTTAAAATAAATGGTTTCCCGTACTCATTTTTTGAAAATCTTACATCTTCTGGTGAAATTTTTAAATAAAATGATAAAATATCGCGTAACATGACTCTTGATAGCAAAAAAATATTTCGTTGTTTTATAAAAGGGTAGTCGAATAACGATGAAATTTCATCGTTATTTAAGATGTGCATTCTGGATTTAGCTTTACTTAAACATGGTATCGTTTGTAGATTACCAATCCAGATATGCACCTCATTATCTATAAACAAGTTGCTATTACTCATTGCATTTGGCTATTAGCATAACGCTTTCTGTTGTAACCATAAATGTGCATATAAGCCATTTTTTGCAAGTAACTCAGCATGTTTTCCTTGTTCTGCTATTTTTCCATTTTCCATTACGATAATGTTATCGGCATTTTTAATGCTATTTAATCGATGGGCAATCATAATGATTGTCTTATCTTTTGATAACAATGATAAAGCTTGTTGAATTAATACTTCTGATGAACAATCGATACTCGATGTTGCTTCGTCGATCAGTAAAATTGGTGCATTTTTTAATAAAGTTCTAGCAAGAGAAAGACGTTGACGTTCTCCACCTGAGAGTAACATACCACCGTAACCAATAGGAGTATCATAATTTTGTGGTTTTTGTATAATAAACTCATGTGCATTAGCTAATTTAGCTGCAGTTATTATTTCATCATCGTGAGCATCTGTTTTTCCCATTAAAATATTATCTTTAATTGTTCCTGAAAATAAAACGACATCTTGATAAACAGAAGATACATATGAACAGAGTTTATCGGAATTTATTTGGTTAATATTAATATCATCTAGCAATATTTCACCTTGGTTAACATCCCATAGACGAGAAATAAGCTGTAGTAAAGTGCTTTTCCCTGAGCCACTAGGGCCAACAATAGCAGTAAAGCTTTTTTCAGGAAAACAGCAAGATATATTATCTAATGTTAATTGACTATTATAAGGATAAATAAAGCTTACATTGTTAAAATAGATATCTGTTCTTATTGGTAATTGAGTATATTTAGGCTCAGAAAGTGGAACCACTTTCATTACTTCTTCTATGCGTTGTAATGATTTTTGTGCATAATTTAACAACATACTGGATAATCCTAAATCAAAGAATTGTCGATAAATGGGGAGTGCTAATACAAGGAAAAAAACGAATTGAGAAGGAGAAAGTGAGCCACTAATTAAACGGCTTGTTCCTATTATCATTAATAAAATAAAACCTGATTCAAGAATAAAACCATAAAGTGCAATCCAAGGGGCAGGCTTGGAATCTAGAACTATTTGGGTTTTATTTTGTGTTTCTAAGGCTGCTTTTAGTTTTTTCCATGCAGGACCAAGTCGCCCAAAACTACGAATAACCATAATTCCTTGGATATAATCGAGTAATTCGGATTGTACATTGGCATTAGCATCAGCTGCCTGTTGTGCAGCTTTTAACATTATTTTATGGCTTATGGATAATGCGAACAGAGCGATTGGAATAGAAAATAATATAATTAAAGTGAGTTGCCAATCTACCCATACTAAGAATAGTGAGAGAAAAACAGGCATCGCTAAAGTACTGATAAACATTCCTAAGAAATGTGACCAGATATTTTCAATGATCTCTAAATCAGCAGTAAGCCGTGATGCAAGATCACCACTGCGTTGAGAAGAAAACCAGCCAATCGGGATTTTTCGTAAATGATCGGCTATTCTTAGACGGGCTTGTCCCATCATTTTATAAGCACCAATAAAAATCATTGGCATACTATAAGTACCAATGACAATACGCAGAACAATAGATAAGAGTATTGATAAAAAGTAATAAAATAACTGAGCTAGTGTGATTTTATTGGCAAAAAGATCAATTAATAAAAAATAGAGTAGAATATATGGAATAGTAGCAAAAAGACCTTCAACTACGGCAAGGCATAGACCCACCATTAAATCTTTATCTTTTTTATTAGAAAGCAAATAACCTGATTTAATTAATTCTTTAATCATTATTATTCTCCTGGATTAATTGCCAATGAATAGTGTGACTATAATCATTCCATAATTTTTGATAGGTTGGGCATTGGTTTAATAAATGGGTGTGTGTACCTGTATCAATAATCTTTCCATTATCAAGCACAATAATTTTATCTGCGTTAATAATAGTATGTAGGTTATGAGTGATCATAATAACAGTCCGATTCTGGCATAGACTCTTTAATGCGCGATAGATCAAAATTTCATTTTCAGCATCAACATTGGCAGTAATTTCATCGAGAAGTAGGATTGGAGAGTTTTTTAATAGTGCTCTTGCAATTGATAATCGCTGTTTCTCTCCACCTGAAAGTTTATTTCCTTGTTCACCAATTAATGTATTATATCCTGCTGGGAGTTTTTCAATAACATGATGAATATTGGCTGCTTTAGTTGCTTTGATAATATCCTCAAATAAGGCATTAGGATTTGCTATGAGTAAATTTTCTAAAATAGTTCCATGAAATAGATATACATCTTGAAAAACAACACTTATTTGAGAAAGTAAATCAATTTCTGGCCAGTAGTTGATATCATATTGACCTATTTTTATTTGGCCAGAAGTACAATCATAAAAACGGGGAATTAGTTTTAATAATGAGGATTTTCCTGCACCACTGTGGCCTACAATTGCAGTTGTTGTACCCGCTTGGGCATTAAAACTAATTTTCTCTAATATCGGTTTATCACCATGATCCAAACAGACATCTTTAAAAGTAATATCGCTATTTTTAGGGAGAGTAAAATGTTTATCATGTTGTTTATGCTCTGAAAGTTCAAGGATCATACTGATATGTTTTAAGGTTTGTTTTCGTTGAGCTTGTTCTCCTAGCACAAATGTTAGTCGTAATAACGGCGCAAGTACGAGGGGGGATGTCATTAAAAATAAAATATAAGTAGATAAATCAATATTTTGATTTAAATACATCCACCCACCTACTGGTGCTATAATAACGAGATTCGCTGTTAATATCCCACTAAATACCATCCAAGAGCCTGTACTAGCTTTGACATTATTTTTTATCCATTTAACAGAGGAATTGATAGATTGAGATAATTTACCAAAAGTATGGGAGGTTAAGTTAAACGCTTTTATTTCTCGTATTCCTTTAATATATTCTCCTATTTCATTAGCAATTTTTTTCTGAATATTCATCCACTCATTGGTTTGTTTATTGGCTCGACGCAACATGAGAAGTTGAGCCATAAAAGCAATGGGTAATGGGGTTAGAGATAATAAGGCAAGAGGCCAATTTACATAAAAAAGTAATATAATAGCGATAAAGGGAGTCACTATGGCTGAGACGAGATCAGGTAGCATATGTGCGAAAAAACCTTCTAAGCTTTTTATATCATCATTGATAATACGTCGCAGATTTCCACTGCCATATTGAGCAAAAAATGATAATGGTACTTTACTGATTTTTTTAGCTATTGCGAGTTGTAATTGATGCTGAATATAAAAAGCACCCCGATGTGCGGCAATATGACTTATTGCCATTAATCCCCAACGTAAAATTAAAATAATCACAGTGATATAAACTAGATTATTTATTTGTTGAATATTAGGTGATGTTGAAAAACAAATCTGGCTGATTTTATAGATGATCCATAATGGTGCTAAACTTAGCATTGTTGAGATTATTGCCATAATAATGCCACTAATCAGAGGGAGTGGGGCTAATTTTATTAAAATACGAAAGTTAAGTGGCAAAGTATCTATTGTTTTATTCATATATATTACCTAATCAATTTAATCATTGATAAATTGGTGATAAAAATCAATAATAAAACGACAAAAAGTATTTGGGCGTGTAATTGGATAAAAGTGATCTCCAGCGATGCAATTAATAGTGCAATGCTTATCTATCCAATCTTGCCATGCTTCAACTTCGTTTTTATCAGCTTCACTATCATGACTACCATACATTAATAAAACAGGGGTATGAAAAAGCCGTTTAGTGCTTTTTTGAAAAAAATAACGCTCGGTAGCAAGGAAATCAGCACGTAATAATGGCATAAACTGTTTTAACAACTGTGGCTGCTTGATTAATTCAGCATCACATCCACCAATGGCAATTAATTGTTGAATAAAGTCATCATCATTTAAATCACTCAGTAATCTCCTTGCTTGAATATGAGGAGCTTGGCAGCCTGATAATATTAGTCCAGATAATTCCCAGCCATTTTTTTCTAATTGAATAGCAGTTTCAAAGGCAACTTGGGCCCCCATACTGTGACCGCAAAGTAATAATGAATTATGCCGTGGTGGATAAAATTTCTTTATTATTGTTATTAATTCATTGGCTAATAACCCAATATCATTAAAGGCTGGTTCTTTAAATCTGCAACCATGGCCAGAGTAATTAACTAATTGACAATTTAACCCTGAAATATCGGTAGATCTCCACGAGTTAAATGCACTATTACTGGCACCAGCAAATGGGCAAACCAATAGGTTAGCATTGTCTTTATTTACATTTTGCTCATTTAAAGGAGTAATATATTTGGGAGATTGTTTTATCATTATTTTCTCCGTCCACTACTTTTGGTGAAGTTCATTCGCTTAAATGGCGCAATTGTGCCATCAATGGCTTTACCTGCTGTTTGCAATGTTTTTATCCATAATTGAGATAAAGCTAATTGGTAATGGGGTTGTAAAATCATTGGTTTTTTATCATTAGGTAATTGCCAGCATTTATCTATCTCTGCCAGTAAGTAATTAATAGCTTCTGGTGCTTCACATTCCATCACATCCTGCCAACTATTTGGTGGAGTATGAAATGAATGAAACAGTGGTTCATCAAGCTCCATCGTGGCAGGAGATTGATACATGGCTTTTTTACTATCTTGGTGATGATGAATATAAAGCGCATTATTCCATTCTACTGGCCCATAACTTCCAGCGAGAGTTAAATAACCAGCTGGCCAGCCTAATATCATATGATGCATCACGAGGCTATGCTGATCAGGATCGTTAGATGACAAATGTTTTTGTAGGCATAAAAGCAAATCACCAGTAGGGTTGGATAGTCGTAGAAATTGTAGCGGGGTATTATCTTTTTCTAATGTGACTGTAATATCATTAGGGTGTAATTTCATTGCTTGGCAATATATATCTAAGGCGGAATAAATTAATTGCCTGCTTGTGATAATTTGTCCCCACACTGGTCGTTGTTGTATTTGCTGATATATCTTCTGTGTGTTTTCTATCCATAAACGTCCTGCTTTATTATGTGGATAGAGGCTGTTAACGATATAGTGGCAATGCATTTTTTCTGCTAATGATTGTAGTCTGGTAATTTCATCAGGATGTACAGGATGTTCCTGTACAACCGAGATCCCCCGTTGTAAAAATGCTTGCGCAAGTTGGCTACCTTCGCCACCAACAATGGCTGATCGCACAACAATACAAGCTAGATCTATTTTTTCAGGTAGTTGATCAAATCGAGTAAAAAGTGGAATACCGAATGCTTTAGATAATTCTCGAGAACGAGTGCTACCTTTGGAAAAAAGGCCAATAAGATGCCATTTGTCTTGAGGTTGTATAAATGCATTGAGATAAACCTCTCCAAATTTACTGCCTACAATCACCACTTTTTTTGCCGGTTTCATTAATTACCTCCTTCGGATGGATATCCGTTATTAGAAAGTTTTTGTTGCACCCACTGATCAATGATTTCGGCCAGATGTGTGCTGGTAGCGCGATCTTGCAGTATTGACCAGTGCTCCCCTGAAAAATAGTGATGTTGGGTATGTGGCGGTAATCGTTGGTACCACTCTTTTTCAGGTGATGTCCATTCTGTTGGGTGGTTGGTGGCTTCCAGCCATAAACAGGCGATATCATCAGATAATGGTAGGTCACTTTCAGGTAGGAATGACATAAGTCTTTTAGTGCATGCAAGCTGCTTATTTTCATCTGATGAACTATCTGAGTCATCATGACAAAATTTAATAAAATCATGTCGATAGACGGGATCTATTAATACTAATAATACGGAATGATTTTGTTGCGAGAGTTGTTCTGCAAGGTAACTGGCAATAAAAGCACCATATGACCAACCAATAAGAATATAAGGGCCAGTCTGTTGTGCTGTTTTTATGCTAGATAAATGTAATGATAACAATGTATCCAAATCAGTTAGTTTTGAAGCATCTGTAACTGTTAATCCCCACACTGTATTATTTAACGACTCAGCAAGAGGTAGGTAAACACCGGGATCACCATCAGAAGCATGTACCATAAAGTAGTGGTAAGGTTTTGGAGCAGATACAGCGCTTAGAGGTATCAAAGAGGAGTACTCTCGTTGAGATTGCTTTTCCTGCTCTAAATGAGCACAAAAATCGGCTAAGCATGGATAGGTAAAAATCTGTTGTAATGTTGCTGGATATCCCCGTTGATGTAATTGGCTGATCATTTTGGTTGCAATCAAACTATCTCCTCCAGAACGGAAGAAATCATTTGTACTATTGACCTCACGACCTAATAACTCAGACCATAATGCAATGATTTCATTAATCATATTGGTTGGTACATCAGGTATTGCAACAGGTTGTATCTGTTCATTTAGCTCTTGAGCGGATGATGTTGCTATGCCATTAAGGGTTGCTTCAATATTTTCACATTGGAACAACTCAAAAGAGTCGATATTCTGATCAAGAGAATGAGATAAATAATCACGTAATTTACCTAAATAAGGTTTTCCTCCACGAGTGGGAGAGGCTAAAAAGAGTGTTTGTCGCAAAGATGAGGAATCTGTTTGGGGCCATTGACCAATAGTTTCAAAACCAGTATTGATTAAAATATCATGCCAACTTTCACTATCAAGCATCGCTTTATTCGTCAATATACGCTTATCTTGATATGCACTTAATCCCTCAATAAAGCCAACAGTCGCCATTTGCATAGCACTTTGACACTCGGTTGCTTCGATAAATAATAAATAGCCTTGAGGTTTTAACAGGCTTCTAATCCGTTTTAGTGCGTGGCCGATATGTGATGCATCATGTAATACATTAGATGCAATGATCAGATCATAGCCATTATCTGGATGATGAGAAAATTGTATTGGTGCATTAATATCAAAGAGTTGATAGCGCATTTCTCCTACAGCAGTGAATTTTTTTCGCGCTTTATCAAGGAAGTAATGTGATATATCAGTAAAGGTGTATGAGTAATGCGTATTCTTAAGTACTGCGACTATACCTTGAGTGGTAGCTCCTGTACCTGCCCCTATTTCTAAAATATTGAGTGAAGATGTTGCACCAACCATTGCACTAACAATATCTTTTGCACATTGATTTAAATAATTTAGTGCAGGGTGTTTGGCGTATAGTGCTGTGGTAATTTCATCTGAATTAAAAAGTAGTGAAAGAGGAGAAACCTTACCACTAAAGAGTAATTCATGTTGGGTTAGTGATTGTTCAAGGTAATCCCAAAGTACATATTCCCAATCATTAACAGGTTGTTGAAATACTGGGGCAGATAAACATAAGTTAATAAACTGTGTTGTGGCATAAAACTGATCACCCTCTTTGGTTAATAAGTGATGCAGGCATAATAAATCTAGCCACTGACTAAGTAGCCTCTCATACTGAGGCTTTGCTTTTAAACGAGCCACTATTTCAGCTAGGGTGATTGGTGTGTTTAGCTCGGTAAAAAGAGCATTTCGATACAGTGTGTGACATATGCCATACCGTGCTCGTTCCTCAAATCGTTGCCAACTCTTTTCAATAATGTCACTGAGTGAAGCTGATGGCGAAAGTAAATTAGGTAACCAATTGGGCTGTTTAATAACGGATAGTGGAATATCAGAAGAGGCTTCAAACAGTAATTGTAGAGGAGGCTCTACTTTCGTATCGTCTTTTACCATTACCATAGCATGAGCACGTTTGATTTGCGGATGATTTTCCAATGTTTGCTCGAGTTGTTGATAGCGTGATTGGAGGTGATTATCTATTGCTAAATGTTGATATGAAGGAAGTTGCGCAATAATCTTATCAACTGATTGATTATTATCTTCATCTTGGCATAATTGAGTGATCAAGCTTTGATAATCAGAGAACATCATTGTTAATAAACCGTCAGCAAAGATGTCATCCATGCAGAACCAATTTAATGTTAGCCCCTCTTTTCCTTCCATTACTTGGTGATCTAACCAAACTTGAGGTGTTTGCGCGAAGCTATATACGGGTTGGCCGAAAAGCTGATTTAATGCTTCATCAATATTGTCACCATCTAGTGTCATACCTAACATGCTAGTAAATACAATAGGTAACAGAGATTGGCTACTATCCCCTTTATAGCGTCCCCATTCACGTAAAATCTCTACACCATTTACTTGGGACTTACTTAAATGTTGCCAAAGTCTGCGCTGTATTTTTGCCATTGACTCATTTAATGTACAGTCGTTATCTAGATAAATATCTATAGGGAGTACAGAGGTAAAATCACCAATAAGTTGTGTAACATCTGGGTGCCATGGTTGACGATTAAAGAAAGTTAAGTTTAGTGTAAAGGCTGGGTATTTTGTCCAGCGACCTAAAACTAAAGCAAAAAGTGTTAAAAGCCCTGCTGATGGTGTAATACCATGCTTTTTCCACCTCTGTTTTAATTTGTCCCATTGCGCTATAGAAACATGATGTTGGAAAGTCGTAAAACGAGGTTGTTCAGTAATGGATGAATTCTTTATCGGTAAATATGGGGCAGAAGGTAAATCAGATAATAGATCCTGCCAGTAACACCATGCCATTTTCCACTCATCACTGTTACGATTTGTTTGATTTTTTAAGCAGTAGTCGCGGAAGGTAAATGTTTGTGGTATTAATTCTTGTCCTGAATAGGCGTTAAATAGATCATCAAACAGAATTTTAAAGCTCATGGTATCAAACTGCAGTAAATCTAGATTGATATGTAATCTGTAACAATCGTTATTTAGCCAAGAAATTTCAACTTCAAATAATGGCCATGACTCAGTCGGTAATACCCGATAAGAAAGGGCTTCCCTTATCTGTGTTAGGCTCTCTTGTTGCTCTTGTTGGGTTAAATTTGTTAGGTCATGTTGAATAAAATGAAAATAAGGAACTTCTTTTAAGATACGTTGTTGTCCATCATCATCTATGATCATTCTCAACATATCATGACGCTGAATAACTTTATTCCAAGCTTTTTCAAGTGAGGCCGGCTCCCATATATGGCGTTGACAATCCCATTCAAAAATTGCATGGCAAGCAACGCCTCCGTAGTTAAAGAGGTTTTTACGTCCGATCCAATAGGCGTGTTGAATTGGTGTTAATGGAAATGGGGCATATCGTTCTGACTCCATTGTGTGGGAAATGTTGTCTTGATTATGGAGTGCTTCTGTCACAGTAAATTTCTCAGGTGCTGCGGTTCGAATAACTGAGGCTAAACCAGCAATAGTCATATCATCATAAGATTGTTCAGCGTCAATATTGACCGCAAACTGTTTCTTAATTTCCGCACTGAGATCGAGGAAAGAGAGAGAATCTAGTCCTAATTGGAATAGTTCAATGTGAGTATCAATATGTTCATCACCAAGACGCAACAGTTGTTTGATACATGCTGTTAGCCACTGTTCTAAGTTATCACCAACGCGATAATCAACCCTGTTAGGGCTTACCGGCTCTGTTTGATCCGTTTGAGTTGGGGTTTCACAAAGCTGGCGAGTGTGATTAATTTCATGGTTATCATAATGATCATTATGATTAGTCTGATGAAATAAAGGCGTTTTTTGTGTCATTAAAGGTGGAGTCGCTAAGCGCATTGCAAGGCGACAAGAGGTATTATCTAGCAGACAAGCATCTAAATGTGCCAGTCCTTCCTCAGTAGTAAGCGTACTCATACCTTTGTGTTGTAATTTATCATGGAGTTGTTTTTCTGCCACAAAGCCAACACTTTGCCATGCCCCCCAAGCGATAGAAATGACGGTTAATCCCTTGATATTGCGACGTGCATATTCAGCTAATCCATCTAAATATCCACAAGCGAGGGAATGAGCTGCTTGTCCTTCAGAGCCTATAGTTGCAGCGGCAGAGGAGTATAAAATAAGGTAACTGGCATCTGTTTTTTCTAAAGCATCACAAAATTGCTTGGCAGATATCGCTTTAACAGAAAATACGTCAGACATACGCTTAGGGGTGAGTTGTGTCATAAGTGCATCATCCAAAATACCTGCACTGTGTATAAGCCCCTCAATGCCACCTTCATTTTCAAGCTGAGTGAGTGCTGCATGACATTGAGCGTTATCACGACAATCACATGTTAGCCATTTTATTTCTAGCTGGTTAGATTTCTGTAAGTTATTCATCCAATCTAATGCGCTGCTATCAGCTCGTGGTGCCAAAATAGCGATACGTTTAGCACCTTGCCTTACTAACCAACTTGCTGTAATTCGACCTAAGCCTCCAAAACCACCAGTAATAATATGCCAGCGCGGGGATACCATGATGTTCTGCGCTATGATCGTAGAAGATGAGGGCAGTGGGGTTAATTGTGGTAAGTAGCAGCAATGGTTACGAACAATAATTTCATTATTACCTTGTTCTATTTGTATAAAAGCAGGAACTAATTCAGACCATGAGGCATTTATACCTAAATCAACAATGGCAATTAACCTTGAGCTATATTCTTTTTGAATAGTTTTTAATAAACTTCGAATACTACGTTGTGCTGGATTAACCGTTTCTATGGCAGTTAATGCCCAGGCTTGTTGCGTGATAACAACAAACCCATCAGACGATGACAGTAATATTTGGCGGATCTGCTCGGCGATAATTAAAGGATCTGCAAGGTTGGCAACGATTAATTGATTTTCGCCCTGTTCAGAAAGACATCCAATAGCGGATAAAATAGCTGTGATTTCAGAAGGCAATGTTTGTTGATGGTTAAATATTAATGTTGGCTTGATAAGATCTTGTTCCACACAAGGTGTTAATTGCCATTGGTAGTGTGAACTTTGTTGTATCTTGGTGTCACTAGGTAACTCTTGATCAAAGTGATCGTTTTCTGTCGAAACACTGGCGAGAATAATATGTTCACACATATCTTTGGTTTCTGGTAATGCATCAGGTAACCAGCGAATATGTTGAAATCCTGCTAAGCGACACTGTTGATGCCATAATTCTGGTGATAAAAATAGTTTTCCTTTACGGATCTTTTCATCATGGAGGGGTAACACCAGTGGGCCAAAAACAAAATCAAATAAGCGAGCTTGTTTGGTTATTTCGCGCATAAGCAAATGACCATTGGAACGCAGTAAAGTACGAAGAGCAGTTAATGTATCTCCAATATGTTGAGTGGCATGAATAACATTAGCAGCAATAATAATGTCATAATAATCAGATTGAAAACCTTGTATTTCAGGGGATTGTTGTAAATTGAACTCTCGATAGTTAACAAATGAATATTGACTAAATTTTTGTGCGGCACGTCGGGTGAAGATAGGTGAAATATCGGTAAATTCGTATTCAACATGTTGTATGGTTGATAAAATAGGTAGCAGCCAAGAGGTGGTTCCTCCCGTGCCACCACCGACTTCAATAATTCGCAAAGGCTTAGCCACAGTGGGCTGGTAGTGAGAAAGTAATCCTTTAAGTACCGCGGCAGCAATTTGGTTAAAATAACGACCAAAACTAAAATCTTGATAGAGAACTTCAACACCTTGAGATGCACCTTCAGGAAAGATCACTGAAACAGGTTCAATCACGCCTGTCATCATATCGTAGAGTTGCTCTCCTGCTCGCTTGACGGTGTCAGGAATAGATTGAAGACCTTCGCTATCTAATTGTAATTGATGGAATAATAATGGTAATTTATCACTAGAAATAGATTTTATTTTTTTATAGTAGTTGTGCTGATTTATCTGTTGGTAAATATAATATCCATCCTCAACACAGGCCTCTAATAAACGTACTAATAATTGATAATAGCGGGGTAAAATGCGTCCTGCTCGCATAATATCGATTACAGACATGGGGGTATTCAACTCATGGCCTAAACACGAGCATATCATTTTATCGACGTAATAATTATGTAAAGTGGTAAGTGTTGAATTAAATGAGTTTAAACGAGGAAGATCGAGTGTTGTAAGCGCTTTTAATGCCGTTTCACGACCTTGGCTAATAGGTAAATCAAATGCGCTTTTTTGTGGTTGATATTTTTCACTATCCTTTTTTTCATACCAATAATATTGTTTTTCAAAGGGATAGAGAGGTAATGGTATATAACTTCCTTGAGTTTTAAACAGTGACTGCCATGGTAAATCATAGCCTGCAATAAATAGGGTTGTTGCAGCCTGTTGTTTCATCTGAATTTCATCAACTCCCATTCTGGCAGTTGGTATCCAACTAATCTCAGTAATGCCTTCACGTTCACCAAGATCACTTAATACAGAAGTTGGTCCTAATTCCATAGCATGGGTGACACCATGATTGACTAACGTTTGTATTGCATCTTGATACATAACTGTATTGCGTAGTTGCTGAGCCCAATATGATGGATGTTGAAGTTCTTTTTGAGAAATTAATTGCCCTGTATAGCCTGAGACTAAGGCTATTTTTCCTTGTGAGGCTGATAATGACTCAGTAAATTCCATCAATTGATCAAGAATATTATCAATATAAGAGGTATGAGCAGCACACACGTTATTCATTTCTCTAAATCGAATATTCTTTGCTTTCAATATTTGAGTAAACTTTTGCATATCATCGGGTTGCCCCGCGAATGATAAGTTGTTATGGCCATTAATTGCAGCTAATTCAACATGACATTGTTTAGCAATGATTTGAATATCTTGATATTCTGCAAATACAGCAATCATTTCACCATTAACATGACTTTCCATTAATTGTCCACTATATACAGCAAGTGGCATCATTTGTTCGATTGTATAGAAACCAGCGATAACGGCTGCGGCATATTCTCCGCAAGAATGACCTACAATTATTTCAGGTAAAATACCGATTGCTCGCCAATGTGCTGCCATTGCGATTTCATAGGCGACAATAGCCGCTTGAATATAACTGGCATTAACAAGTTTATCGCTATGTAGGCCAAACATGACTTCTTTTAACGGAAATGTTAAGTGTTGCAGGCATGCTTGCTCACAACGATCGATTGTTTCGGCAAATGTTGTTGAATGTTGGTACATCACTTTACCCATAGCAGGATATTGTGATCCCATACCAGAAAATAGCCACGCTATTTTCTTATTTGTTGATGTATGACCATATTGTATTAAAGAATCAGCACTTCCTTGAGAGAAAGCTAACAGTGAAATATCACTCTCACTTGTTAAGGGGATAGATAAGCGCCATGGTAAGTTGAGTTGTCTTTGCTGTAATGCATTATGAGCCAGAATGTTTGCTGGGGTAATTTTTATTAATGGTGCATAATCACCAGCAAGTTTTTTTAGACTCTCTTTTGTGGCGGCACTAAGCAATAATGAGTATTCAAAATTATTGTCTACCTCTTGTTCAGGTTTGATTGATACTAATGAGTCAGGCAATGATTGCACAATGATATGACAGTTTGTTCCACCAATACCAAATGAAGAAACACCAGCAGTTCGTATTCTGCTAGACCAAGCTTTAGGGTTTTTAGGAATGTAGAACGGGCTTTTTTCTATTTGTAATTGAGGATTTGGGTGATTAAAATGCATAGATGGAGGAATAAGTGCTTTATTTACCGCTAATATCGTTTTAATTAGGCCAGTGATACCTGCTGCTGTATCCAGATGTCCGATATTGCCTTTAACTGAGCCAATAGCGCATTTAGAAGCAGTAAGAGAGCGATCAGCGAAAACCTGACATAATGCACTAAACTCAATTGGATCACCTAATGGTGTAGCTGTTGCGTGTGCTTCAATAAGTTCAATATCTTCATTTTTAATATCGGCCAGTTGTATTGCTTCTCTAATAACTGAAACTTGGCCTGCTACGGAGGGAGCTGTGAATCCCGCTTTTTGATGACCATCATTATTAATGGCACTACCACGTAATACAGCAATAATTGTGTTTCCATCCACTAAGGCATCTTCAAGACGACGTAACACTACAATACCAAATCCATTACCAGCAAAAGTACCGTTTGCCTCTGCATCAAAAGGACGACAAATACCATCTGGTGAGAAGATCATGCCTTTCTGATATAGATAACCACCGGTTTGTGGAAATGTGATACCAATTCCACCAGCAATAGCCATACTGCATTCACCAGAGCGTAAACTTTCACAAGCCATATGTACGGCAACTAAGGAGCTAGAACAAGCGGTTTGTATAGTTAATGCTGGACCAGTTAAATTTAATTTATATGCAATACGTGTTGCGAGATAGTCTTTATCATTCCCTAATAATTTTTGCATGCCACGGACATGGCCAATATTGTGCAATGCTAAATCTTGCTGGGCAGGATAGCTGCTCATTCTTGCTGAAGCAAAAACGCCTGTTTTGATGGTTATATTGCAAGGGGCATATCCAGCATGCTCTAAAGCATGCCAAGCACCTTGTAAAAAAATTCTTTGCTGGGGATCGATAAGTTCAGCTTCTGAGCGTGAATAATTAAATAGAGTAGCGTCAAAATATTCCGCTTCATCTAACGGCGCGCCACGATTAACAAAATCAGGTGAATGATAAGTTTGTTCAGCGACACCTGCGGCTTTTAGTTCTTCTTCAGAAAAAAGACGAGAGCTATCGTGTTTATTAATTATGTTATGCCAAAATTGATCAATATTTTGTGCATCAGGGAAGCGACCAGAAAGACCAATAACAGCTATAGGTTCACTATTACCATAGAAAGTTTCAAAATTCAGCATGATTAATATCCTTTATCTACTATGAGTTCGTAGTTGTAACCGTTTCTTTCTCTTGTTTTTGTGTTTGTCTCGGTCGGAATATTGCTCACATGTTGGTGAAGTGTTTTGCCAAAGCAATTGCGCTAATGTACTTAGATTTGGACTAGCGAACAGATCAGTAATTGTAATATGGCTATAGCCATTTTTTTGTAGTGCTGCATGAAGTTGAACCAATTGTAAAGAGCTGGCACCTGCTTCGAAAAAATTTGTTTCAGGTGCTAACGTTATTCCAATAACTTGCTTAACAAGTTGTTGTAGTTTTTGTATTGTCTGACCTGTTTTTTGTGTATCAGTAGATTGTTTATAATGTGTGTTTTGATTATTTTTGGCATTGAAAACTGGGGTGATGACGAGATTATTGCATCTTGGTATAAGTTTATTTAGTGGCAATTGCCAAGATTGTGGTTCAGTAGCCAGTTTAGTGAGTATATGTTCATATTGCTGGAACATGGAAAAAATGGTTGTGTAGTCAAATAATTGTTCGACAAAATCCCAGTTTAAATATAATTCACCGTCTGACTCATATACTTGATGATCTAGCCATGTTTGTGGTGTTTGTGATATTCCCCAAACAGGTTTTAGCCATGAATGATGAGAAAGAAAACCTTCATCATGTTTATAGCCCAATGCACAGGTAAAAACGACAGGTATCTCTATATGAGACATCTGTCGTTGAATTGCCATTTCACGCATTACTTTAATGGCTGAAACACTACGATGTTGCATATCTTTATGTAAACGTTTTTGCATCATTGAGATACTGTTTGACCAAAGATCACAGGTATACCAATCGAGTAATTGTAATGAGGTAAAATCACCAAGTACTTCATTTATTTGAGGATGTACAGGATGCCGATTAAATAATGTCAAATTAATTGTTAACTCAGGGCTTTTACTCCATGCGGATAATGTGGCGCAATAAGCAGCAATCAAAAGTGCTGCTGGCGTAACATTATTTTGCTGAGCAACTTGTTGTAGTGCTTGCCAAACAGAAGTAGATAATGATGTTTGTAAACGCGAGAAGCGAGGTTGCACAATCTGTGCTGGATCTTTTATTAGTGGCAATTGTGGGGCTGGTGGTAATTGTGGTAAACGCGTTAACCAATATTCCCAATCATTTTGTGTGTTAATCGGATAGGCATCACAATCAATATAATCTCGAAAAGTAATATCTAGAGGGATAAATTGGTGATTTGGCTCCATATACAGTGTTTTTAGCTCACTGAAAAATATCTGCATACTCATTCCATCAAGGAATAAGTTATCAAGGCTAATAAAAATATGATCTGGTTGTTCTTTGGTCTTGATAACTTGAATAGTAAATAAAGGCCAAATTTCTGGATCATAAACAATGTTAGCAAGTTGAGCTCGTAATACTAGAAAAGCGTCACTTTTTTCTGTAGGGATATAATGCGTTTTAACGGAATAATAAGGAACTTTTTTAAGTACTTGTTGTTGTCCATTAATAATGACACCACGTAACATATCATGACGAGAAATCAACTGATTAATTGTACGTTCTAATTTAGGTACATCTAAATTTTCCGCTATAAAATGGACAAAAAAATGTGTACCAACACCCCCAAGTGTAAAATTATTTTGCCGTCCAACTAAGTAAGCTTGCTGAATATCAGTGAGTGGAAATGGATTGTATCTATACGCCTCGTTATGTGAAATTGCTGGCTGTTTTTCGAAAACTTCGCTCTGCTTTATATTTTGTGCAAAATCAGAAAGGATCGGATAAGCAAAGATATGCTCCAGTTCAACTTGGTAGCCAATATGGTTTAAATCAGAGATCAATCGAATAGCAACTAGGCTATCTCCCCCTTCACGAAAGAAATGACTGTGACGGTGTATCTTGTTGGTGCCAAGGAGCTTTTGCCATATTGTTATGATGATCTGTTCTTTACCATTGATAGGTTGTTGATTTAGGTATTCTTCTTGGTATTCCTGACAATACAATTTTAATGATTGGTTATCTATTTTGCCATTTGCGGTTAAGGGGAACTCAGTTAGAAAATAAATATGTTTTGGGATCATATAGTCTGGTAAAAATTGGCGCAAATCATGCTCTAGCTTATTTTTATCTGGTAAATAAATTTTTTCTGGTGCTTGGTATAACTGTGTCAATATTTCGCCGTTAACTCCTTCACTTTTATAAGTCGCAGTAGAAGCGCTAAAGATATCTTTGCATTTTTTTGCTGTTAATAATTCATCAGCAGGATCACTACCATTTTGTTGTAATAAAGAGATGCTTATCAGTGATTGTGCAGGGGCATGTAACACTTCTTGTATAAAAATCATTCCACTCGGAGCACAGAGTGAAACGAATTTTTGTATCTCTTTTTGTGGGCTGTCTAATCGATGAAGATAATTGTTCATCCAAATGATATCTGCACTATATCGATTTTTATGAAGAAATACTTCTGTAAGAGGCTCAGCATAACTATTTTGATAATCTGATAAATTTTGGTTAGCTTGCGTTACCATTGAAAGAGACTCATCAGTTAGCAGTAGGGTAACCATATTAGTGGGTAATCGTTGCAGAATATAATTTGCTGAAATACCGCTTCTAGCACCTAATTGAATGATTTTTATTGGCCTTTTTAGTGAATGATGAAGTTCTCTTATTTGTTGTAGTAAATTTTCTAAGGAGTAGTGCATTCCATCAATACGCATAGTGACTTGTTCTGGTGACCAATAGGGATCATCAAATAGTGTTAGAGCTGATTTTTTACCTTTGAGTATGTCTGTTAAATTGTTTTTGTGGCGCTGCAAATTTTCTATTAGCGTTCGCTGGGTACTATTAGTTGGGGGGGAATTGAGTGTAGTTTGTGGATATTGTGCTATTAAATTTAGCCAATTAGCCATTAATGACTGATAGCTAGCGATAATGCTATGGTCATCTGCTGATTTTTTTTCTGACAAGAGGTTGTCGAAATCAATATTTTGTTCAGTAAGATAATCATATAAAAATCCAGCTATGATTGCCGTTTCTTGGGATTGTTGTTGTACATTTATTGGGGTTGAGCGCAGATAGTAGAGGGGAGAAAAGGTGCTATTTGAACTGATAATATCCTGGTAATTACCCGAATTTAGTATCACAAAAGAGTGTAATGCTTTTTCTTTATTACCATTACCAAGGCATAGTGTAATCGCATTTTGCACACCCTGAAGCTTATTGAATGCAGCATCAATTTCCCCTGGTTCTATACGGTATCCGCCAATCTTAACTTGGCGGTCACGTCTTCCTAAAAATTCAAGTATACCGCCAGGGAGATATCTTCCCATATCACCTGTTTTATACCAATTTTCACCATTTTGTTTTACAAACTGTTGTGCTGTTTTTTCGGGATCGTTTAGGTAGCCTAACGCAACGCCTGCACCACCAATCCAAAGTTCTCCTGATACCCAATCAGGGCAATCTTCTCCTCTAGCATTAACAATACGATAACGTTGGTTGGATAAAGGATATCCATAAGGTATCGAGCTCCAGGATGGGTCTAATGTTGTGACATTAAAATAGTTAGACCAAATAGCGGCTTCTGTGGCACCTCCCATGGCGACTATTTGTCCATCAGGGCAGAAATTATAGTAACGTGTCGGGAGATCAAGCCCAATCCAATCTCCAGAGAGATAGATTAATAGCAGCGATTGTGGAATGGATGACCCTATTCCTTCTGCATAGGTTAGTAACATATCAAACAGTGCAGGTACGCTGTTCCAAAGTGTTATTTTATGTTGGTTAATAAGTCGTAACCATGCATCAGGATTACGGCGCTCATCTTCTTTAACTAATACAAGAGTCCCTCCGGCATTTAAAACACCGAAAATATCATAAACAGACAGATCAAAATGTAGTGCTGATATGGCAAGTACCCGATCTTTGTCTGAAATGTTATATCGCCGATTGAGATCAAGGCAGGTATTCATTGCGCTGGCATGGGATACAACAACACCTTTAGGCTCTCCAGTAGAACCTGAAGTATAAATAACATAAGCTGCTTGATGAGGAGATATATCTATATTGTGTAGTGGTTTATTCTCGGAGGGTTGAACTTTTTGCCAAACAATCCTGTTACAAAATGTAGCATAGATTGAATAGGATGGATCGCTATCAGATACGATGAGTAATGAAAGCTGAGCATTTTTAGCAATGCGGTTTATACGTTCTTCTGGTTGTAGTACATCAATCGGAACATAAGTTCCCCCCATTAATAAAATAGCCAGAACGCTAATGATTTGCCCTACTCCTTTTGGCATACATACACCAATTCTGTCTTCTGGTTTATAACCTTGTTGTATTATTTGATCACTGAGTATTGTTGCTTTAGATAATAATTTTTTGTAGCTCCATTCCTGAGAGTCGATATCAATGACAGCAATTTTTGATGAATTTGAATAATTATGGAAAATAGACTTATGCAGTGTATGTGGTAATAGTGAATTATCTTTTTTGATAACTGATATTCTATTTTTTAATTGTTTTTTAGGAATTAAATCAGGTTGGGTTTCAATCCAGGCATTAGGATCGTTGGCAAGTTGGCGTATACGAGAAATATAAACATCAAATATTGTTGTTATAACATCATTCCGGAACAAGTCATTGTTATAATCCCACTGTAAAACAATATTTCCACTTTTGTTAATTGCCATGTGATCAAGCCAAACTTGTGGGGTTTGTGATATTCCCCATCCTATAGAACCTAATACAGATTCTATATTTTTATCAATAAGTGGTTGATTAATATGGCTAGTAAAGACAACAGGACACCCATAAGGATGGGTGCCATTTTTACGAAGGTCTCTAATGATATCAATACCAGAATAATCAGAATGTTGCCAAGCTTCAATAAATGTATTTTGATTGTCTTTAGATAATGAAATTAATGGTCGATTGTCTGTTTTCATTTCTAAAAGAATGACATTAGTAAAATCAGCTATAATATTATTAACTGCAGGGGCTAATGGCTTTCTATCAAATAATGTAAAGTTGAGTAATAAGCTATTTTGGCCAGTCCATCTTGCAAGTACAGATGAGAAACAGGTTGCTAATGCAATGGAAGGTGTAATATTATTTTCTTTAGCCAAATTACTAAAGTTTTTCCATTCTTTTGAGCTAAATGTCCAGCTAAGGCGTTTAATTTTTATTTTATTTATTTTTTCTGGATCCATATATAATGGCAGAAGAGGAGAGTCTGGTAGGTTTGGGATTTTATTTTTCCAATATTGATATGCTGATTCTTTGTTTTCATACTGTTTTTTATCTTGTAAATAATGGTAAAAGTCATAGTGCTCATCTAACTGAGGCAGTATTTCTCCGCTCAATAATAAACAAAGTTCAGTAAAGAGTAATGAATAACTTGTACCATCTGCAATCAACATATCAATATTAGTACATAAACGATATCTGTTGTTAGGTAGCGATATCATGTGAAAATCAATTAACTGACCGCTTTCAACATTTAGTACCTGATGGCTTAATTTTTCCCGTAATTGTAAAAGTTTTTTCTCATACTCATCTTTTGGTAATTTACTAAAATCATGATATGTAACATATTTTCTATTTGGGTTAGGAGACCAAAATTGTGTACCCTGTTGGTGAAATACTATATTCAACATGGGATGACGTTTTGATAATAATACTAATGCTTTCTCTAGACTTTCCGGAGTAAATTTAGGGGTGCCATCAAATTCTTGATAAATTTGGCAAGCAACACCACCAAGAGTTTGTTTATTCAAACGGCCGACAAAATAGGCATGTTGTATAGGTGTAAGTGAAAACTCACCAGCATTTTTTATTGTTTTATGTGTATATATATTATCTTTTCTTTCTTTTTTATTTATATCTGATTTTTTTAATATTTTATACCATCCTTTTATTGTTGGATTTAAATACAAATCTTTTAATGTTATAGCATAACCATTTTTTTGGAAAATATATAAACATTGCATAAATCCAATTGAATCAAGACCTAATTTTATCAGATTGTCCTTATCTGAAAATTTATTTTTGTCAATGTTTATTTGCTTGGAACATAATTCTTTTATGTTATTAATATCACTTAATATTTTCATTTCTATACCTTAATTATGAGTTATTTATGGCGGAGGATTGCCATTGGTACAGTACTTGAGCTAATGTTTTCATGGACCAATCCTTCTCTTGATGCCTCCTTAATTACTTGTTCAATTCCAAAAGTATACCAATCTCTTTCTATATTAAAATTTCGTATGACTTTATCGTCTTCTATGATTTTAAAATTCATATTCCAACGAATAGCCTCTTGATCTATAGGTTTGCCACTTAAATAAATTTCATAGATATGGTTCCCTATTTTTTTACTATTTAATAGTATCTTAGAAATGTTACAAGGCGTATTAAACGGCATTGTATCTACCAAAATAGCACCTTTTTTTTCTAGCCCATTTGCAAGCTTATTCCATAATATTTTTCTATCATTCTGATTAAAATATCCTATACAGCCACATATAATAGCGGCAGAAAATGATTTTGGTAGAATGGTATTTTGAAATGTATCAGCAATCACAGTTACTTGGTGTTGTATTTCAGGTAACATCATAATTCTTGTCATTAGGCCAATACGCATAGATGCAGACGGTTCAATTGCAAAAATATGTATGTCTGGAAACATTTGCGCAATTATACTTAATTCTTGGCCAGTGCCGGAACCTATATTTAACCAGTTGCCTGTTTTTACTCCCATAAACTTCAAGGATTTTATAAATGTATCTTTACGAGTTTCCCAATGAGGTTCGCTTAAAATATCATACATTTCAGCAGACTGAGTATAATAATCTTCATAGTTATCCATTCTGTAATTACCTTATTCAATTTCCTACTAATTATACATATTGCTCAAAATTGTTTGATGAAATATTTAGTTTAAGGCGTTTTTTTATTAATTTAATGGAAATTAGTACTGCGATAAAAGTATAAATAGATGATATTGCAAAAACAAAATGATAAGACCAGTTTTCCGCTGTCCAAGTGCCTAATAGAGTAGCAATGATTGCTGTAAAAGCATTTGTACATTGGAAAATAGTGAAATCAATACCAGCTTGTTTCAATGAAGATAAGCTCATTAAACCAGTGTAAAAAGAAACTAGTCCTGCAGAAAAAAGAATATATTTGAACCCTATAAGTAAAAAAAGTATTTCATGTGGGATATATTTTATTCCTATAGCCATGGATATGAAAGTAAAAATTAAACCTTGTAAACCATAGGTAATGAAAATTGATTTCCATATGCCAAATACTTTTATTAATATACCACCTAAAAGTGTTCCAAATAGGCTTGCACAAAAATTGAAGCTTCCTATTAATAGTGCAATATTATTTAATGTAATATTTATATCTATTAATAGAGGTCCGGTAATCATATCTGTGATTCTGTTACCTCCTTCTAATAAAACTACTAATAAAATACCAATTCTTACCTCTTTTCGATTAAATGCATATGATAATTTGGGTATATGGTAAGTTTCAGATGTGGTTAGTCTATCTGATTCTTTAAAGTAGAGTGTTGGAATTGTAAGTAATATGATGGTTAGAGCTGATATAGCAAATGCAGTATTTAAGCTAAAATAACTGGAAATTAATAAAAAACCACTAGTGCCTAATAATGCTCCTATTTCTCCTCCGCCAACTTGGGCAATATTTCCCCACCCTCTATTACTTGCCTTAATCTGTTCTACCGCCATGCCATCACATGCAATGTCAATAGTCGATGTTAAGAATGCACATAGGATAAATATTCCAAAAATCCAAAGATTATTCAGTTTGCTTATATTATCGTTAGGGTTTATTAGAATAAGTAAAAAAACTAAAAGAGCAACCAATGATTGACCAATAAGAATCAAGTTACGTGAACGGCGAAATTTTTTTCCAAAAGGTAATCTCAGGCGTTCAATAAATGGAGACCATAAAAATTTAAGTGTCCAAGGAAGCATAAAAAGTGAAGTCAATCCAATTAAAGAGAGAGAAAATCCTTCACTTCTTAGTAAGGTTGGTACAGATTGCATGATAATCATTGATATAAGGGTTTGGGTGATATAAACCCCACCTATAGCCATAATGATCCTTCTGTTGGCTGATAACTCATAACAGATTGATTTATAGCAGCAATGATCCTTTTGTTTTTTGTCATTGGTTTGCACTCTATTAACCCACCTTAATATTCATGTTTTCTGTTACTCAGCACACTTTCATAAGTATATATAATTTTCATGCTCAAAATGTGATCAACCTCAAATAATAATAACAATGCAAATGATATTAATTCGCATTAACATTTCGGCGTGAAGTGCCATTGCACATTTTGGGGTTTATATGGAAAATAAAGGAACTTTATTTAAATCTATATCTTTTGTAGCGGCTACAATGGTAACAGTAAGCTCTGTAGCTGCCACAGAACAGCATGATAATACAATAACTGTTACTGCAACTAAGCGCATTCAAAGTAGTTTTGATGTAATTGGTAATGTGAATGTTCAAACTGATGAACAGTTAAAAAAATCTTTAGTTAATCAAACTGATGATTTGAGCGCAGTTTTTCCTGAGTTGTTATCTGCAAACCGAAGTTCGCGTATTTATAACAATATGACTCTTCGGGGCCAATCTTCGGCCGATTTCTTTTCTCCAAGTTTGGGACTGTTTGTTGATGGTGCTCCCCAGCTTTCTCAATCGTATGCTCAATCTCTTCAAGGGGTTGAGCAAGTTGAGCTACTTAAAGGCCCACAAGGAGTTATTTATGGGCGTGGCACATTGGGAGGGATTATCAGTGTTATTACCAAAAAACCCAGTAGTCACGCTGAAGCATGGTTAGGGGGGCAATATTTTGGTCAAGGGGAAAGAATCAATACAGGAGGAAGCACTGGCTACATGGAAAACGGCTGGGCTTTTCAGGGGAATGTTAGTCTCGATAGAAATAATGGTTCTTTGAACAATCCAGCATGGGATAAAAAAAATGTTGATAGCAGAGATATAAAAGCTGGATGGTTGTCTGCTAATTATATTTCCCCTGATACATTATTTGAGTCTAATTTAAAAGTAGGTGGAGAAAATTACCATTCTCATGAGGAATATTTTGTTCCTTTTTCACCTCTTTCACGTTCAAAAATTGATACTGAATGGTTATATGAAACACCTAATCTTAAACGTAAATTAAAAAATATTTCCTGGAATACAGGTTATGATTTTAATGATGAATGGAAGTTTAAAACGATACTTTCTTATCAAAATATGGATATAGATAGATTGTTTATGGACGGAACGTTACAAGATGATTCTCAGGATATTTTGTATTCAGAAGCAAGAGCTAATTATGAGGGGGGGGATCTAAGTGGAATTATAGGGGTATCATTTCAAAAGATGGGTTATAGACATGATAATTTATCTGTAGGGAAAGTCGGAATGGGAGGAAAAAAATCTGATAATGATATTTATAATTACTCTGGATATTTTGATGGTGCATACAGGATAAATGACAATTGGGAGTTAGGTGCAGGGGCTCGTTTTTCTCACGAAAAAGCAAAAACTCGAATGATTATTTTAGAAAAAGGAAAAGGTGAGTCTAATTATAATAATAATGCAGTTTTTAATGCCTTTATTCCACGAGCAAGTATCGCCTGGCTTCCAAATGAGCAGAATCGTATATGGTTTGGAGTTGGCCGCGGTTTTAAACCTGGTGGTTTTAACAAAGAAGGGGTTGATAAACTAGCTCTGACTTCTTATAAATCGGAAATTGCCACGGAAATGGAATTAGGTTGGAAATGGCACAGTGTTAATGATAACCATATGGCCGAAATTACTTTATATCAAATAGATAGTAAAGATGTTCAAGGATATGTAGGTGTTATTGGTTATCAGGCATTATCTAATATGGGAGATTCAAGAAGTCGAGGGATAGAATATCTTTGGAAATCAAAGCTTACCCCTAATCATAGTATTTCACTGGGTGGCATGTTCAATCAATCAGAGTTTACCAGTGGAGAACATAAAAATAAAAGACCTGCTTATACTCCTAGTTATAGTTCATTAATTTCATGGGAGGGCTTATATGGCAAGGAGCAAAAGTGGTCTTCTCGGATTGCAGTCAGATTTAATGGACCATTTTACTTTAATGAGCAAAATAATTTAGAACAAGGGCATTATACTGTTGTTGATGCATCAATATCATGGCACCCTACAAAGCAATATGAACTTAGTATCTATGCGAAAAATATTGGTGATGCTTTATATCGAACGTATGCATTTGGTAATAAAGCACAGCTAGGTAATCCGAGAGAGATCGGGGTTCAGGGAAGTATTAACTTTTAGGGTATAGTAAAATCCGCCTGTGCCAAAAAGCGGGTTTTTATTGTCAGCCTTAAACCACCACCTAAGCAGGTGATGATTGACCCTGTGAGGCTATAGCCTGAAGGAAACCCATGTTAAAAAACTACCTCTTACTCACCACAAGTAAAGAGGAAATAACATGGGTTTATACAGAAGTTCATCACATGTGTATTGACGTTGCAAATATCATCTAGTTTGGACTCCTAAATATCGTTATAATATATTGAAAGATAAAGTAGGAAAAGAGCTTTATAGAATAATTTATATTCTCTGCATTATGAAAGACTGTGAAGTATTGGTGCTAAATGTTCAGCCAGACCATGCTTATTTAGTTGTAATGATCCCACCTAAACTATCAATATCAACACTAATGGGAGTCCTGAAAGGACGTAGTACGATAAGGTTATATAATCGATTTCCACATATACGTAAGAAACTTTGGGGTAATCATTTTTGGGCTAGGGGATATTTTGCTGATACGGTGGGGGTTAATGAAGTCATCATTAGGCGTTATGTAAGGCATCAGGATAAAGTTGATCAAGAGCTCGACCAACAAATGGAATTGTTGGGGGATTAATAAAGAATATAGCCCCCTTATAGGGGGCCCAATTTAAAACCACCTCTTTTAGAGGCGGTATTTTACACCCGCCGTTTTCTTTTTTTTCGGAAAACTAATTTCCTATTGAGAGCGCTTGCTTTTCTGCGCACAGTGTGCCTGTGACTTTATTTTGTTAACTCAGGACAGAAAATGCGTATGAAAACTCTCCCGATATGTCTTGCCCTGACCTCACTGTTGTTGGGGGGCTGTGCAGACAAGCCAGCCCAGCCTACGGAAGCGGCGGCAGACATCGCGATTCCGCTCAACGTCGGTTATGCTCAGCCGCTGCTCCCAGATATTTATCCGTCAGCCCCGGAAGTGGTGCGTTATGACCGTTACCGGCTGGTTGATATTTCGCCTTCACAGGCACAGCGTTACCCGCTGGAACAAATTGTTCATCTGCGTATTCCTGCTTCCGTCTCCCCGACAGTCGGGGATGCGCTACATTATGCCCTGCGTGATTCCGGATATCGTCTGTGCACGTCCGATGGACAGGCGAACCACCTTTATCGTCTGCCGTTACCCGCTGTTCATTATCAGATGGGATCGATCCGCCTGAATGTGGCGTTACAGATCCTTGTCGGTCCGGCCTGGCAGTTGTGGGTGGATGATGTGCAACGGGAAGTGTGTTACCGACTTCGTCCGGAATACACGCCATCTGCGCCGGATGCAGGAATGAGCGGCGCTTCATCCGTCTCTGTGGTCACCCCACTTTCTGCGGGCAGTACGCCATTACCGGTGCCACCGGTGCTTAACACTTCCACTGGTCATACCGATGTGAATAAGGTTCATCGCGGAGGGTGGCTGAAATGACTCATTCTGAAGAATTGTCCGTAACCCCATTACATAAAAAAATTTACCGGGGGGTGATTGTGACGGGCGTGGTCGCCTGTGCTCTGGTGGCCGGTATCCCGCTGTTTATCCACAGTAATGTTATCAGTTCACACTCAGAGGCTCTGTCACAACTCGGACAACGATTACAGGCGATTGAGATGAAGATGGCTGACTCTGTCACGGATGACCGGATGAATGCGCAACTGGACGTGCTCCGTCAGGGGCTGACGACGCTAAAACAGGATGTGGCATCACAGCGCGACACCCTCAGAACGGTGACAGCACAGCTGGCGGTGGCCGGCAAACCGGATGAACAGATCGCCGTACTGTCTGACGGGCTGGAAAAACGGCTGGCACAACTGGAAACCCGCCAGGCACAGTGGGCACTGGCGTTACATCAGTTGCAGGAACAGCGTCAGCCGGAACAAAAAACGGTCAATCCCCCGGTTGTCAGGGCAAAACCCGCCACGCCGGAAACTTCCCGTCTCGGGGCTTCTGTCCGTCCATCCCGGACCGTGCCGTTTCAGTTAACCGCGATTGAACAGCGGGGCGGTCGTCTTCTTGCCGCACTGGCTCCTGCGGATATTCGTCAGCTGGGGCAGGTACAGTTACTGCCGGTAGGCGGACGTTATCAGGGCTGGGAAATGACCGACATTCAGACTGATCGTGTGACATTACGTTATCAGGGGCGCACAGTGACGTTGCGCCTGCCATAAAAGGAATGCCGTGATGAAAAACATAAGATGCGTGGTTTTACTGGGTGGGTGTCTGATGTCCGCACCGCTGACAGCTGCACAGTCTGTTTCCGGGGCAACCCGACCGGTTCAGATTGAGGCGGGGAAATCGGCTGAGAGTCAGACACAGTCATTGCAGTATGAGGCGCAGGAATGGGGACTGAGTGCGGAGGAGTATGCCCGTTTTGAAGCGCTGATGAAAGGGCGGCGCGGTATTCAGTCTCCCGGACTGGATCCCCTGACGACATTGGGTATTGAGGCCCGGTCAGACGAAGAGCGCCGCCGGCTGGCTGAAAAGTGGGTACAGCAGGAATTTGCCAGGGCAGAAAAAGAGCTGGCGTTTCAGCGGGAAGTGGATGCTGCCTGGAAGCGGCTCTATGGTCAGGTATTACCGGTCAGTCTGGGAACATTCGGCAGGATGGAACAGGGAACAGCGCAGCGCCGGCAGGCACTGTTTGTGCAGGCGGAAAATTGTAGCGCGTGTGATGCCCGTCTGGCTACTCTGCTGGCCGGCAAACAGCCGTTTGATATTTATGTGCTGGGGACAAAGGGGGATGATAACCGCCTGAGGGCTTGGGCCAGACAAAAAAATATCCCGGCAGAGCGCGTCAGAAAGCGGGAAATTACGTTAAATCATGATGGCGGTCTCTCGCTTCAGTACGGACTGACCACCACACCGGTGGTGATGCAACAGTTACCGGATGGGCGGTGGCGTCCGCTCACACCTTAATCCGGAGGCGTGATGCGTAAAAATTCCCTGCTCACTCTTGTCCTGCTGCTGTTTTCCGTGCCGTTACCGGCTCGGGAGGTGCCGCCGGGCTACCGTGAGGTGGCCCGGCAGGAGAATGTACCAGCAGAAGCCCTGTATTCCCTGGCACTGACGGAGTCATCCTGGACATTACCGGCACATCACCCGCAGGCCGGTGAAATCCATCCCTGGCCGTGGACGCTGAATGTGGCTGGTAAAGGATACCGTTATCCGACACGGCAGGCCGCCTGGCAGGCTTTACAGTCGTTTTTACAGACGACATCCCCCAGACGTATTGATGTGGGGATTGCACAGGTGAACTGGGGCTGGAACGGGCATCACTTCCGTTCCGCCTGGGAGGCCTTTGATCCTTATACCAATTTGCATGTGGCCGCCCGCATCCTGCGCCGCTGTTATGAGGCGTCACCGGGTAGTTGGATCCGTGCCGCCGGCTGTTATCACCATCCGGCGGGCGGTCAGCCCGCAGTACGCTATAAAAATAGTGTCCGGCGTCAGCTGGCGACACTGACGGGCGGTACACAACCCGTTCCCGCTCATTTACCGGCAGTCAGTACAGATCGGGCTGTATCGTTTGTGTGGATAGAACCGGAGAACAAAACCGATGCGAAATAATCCTGAAGAAAAGACAACGCGAGCCTTTTATCCCCTGCCCGTCTTGGGGATGCTGCTGTTTTGCGCAGCCGGCGGCAGTCAGGCGGCATTAACGGTGGTGGCGGATTATGGCGGGCAACCGGCAGCACCTTTTTATGACGCGATAAATAATGCCCCGAATGAATGGACAGCAAAGCCGGCGTCCCGCCCTCTGCCGTCCGTGATGGCCCCGTCAATGGTGTTGCCGGTTGAGACACCGGAAATGACGCCGGGGGAGGTGGATGACCGCGTCCTGCATTTACCGGGGATTGGGGCACTGTATCTGGTGGGGGATGATCCGTTATCCCGGGCATGGCTCACACAGCACGCAGCCCAGCTGAATGCAATGAATGCGGCCGGGATGGTGGTGAATGTGAAATCGGAAACCGGGTTACAGGCGCTTCAGGCGCTGGCTCAGGGAGGACTGCTCTCCCCAGCTTCTGGCACCGATTTAGCTCACCGTCTTCAGTTATCACATTACCCAGTTCTGATCACGGAAACCGGGTTGACCCAGCAGGTGAAGTAATGTTACCGCCGATATGGCCTTCAGATGGGGTTGACTCCCCGGCATTCTGGTTGGCCGTGCTGATGTGGTGCGTGTTCTTTGTTGTGATGAGACTCCTGGGGAAAAAAAACCGTCCTGCCCGCCGTCATCGTCACTGTCACGGGAAAGAATCGCGTGTACCGGAAAAAGAAAATCCGTCAGATCCTCCCTGGGGTTGAGTGCAGTGAGCACATTGTTTTCCGGACGTGTCGGTGAATTTTCAAACAGTGTTTCCAGTGGAAACACTGGATGATTTTTGAACACTGTTTCCACTGGAAACACCGGTGAATTTTTAAACACTGTTTTCCGGGGTAACACCAAAAAAGAGTTTGAGAGAATGAGTGATCGTTATGTGATAGAGGCCTGGCTGCGACCGGCCGTGGAATTGAACAGTGCTCTGGTGTCCGGCGGGGCGGCGTTTGTGTGTGCGGTAGCGCCCTGGGCAGTGGCATTGTCTCCGTCCGTGAGTTATGTCACCGCCGGTGCGTTTGCCGGTTTTTCCGCATTGCGGGCACATCAGGGATTCCGGGTATTACGTTACCGCCGGAATCTCCGGCGTCTGCCCCGCTATCAGGTGACGTCGGCACAGGTGCCGGTCAGCCGGCAGCGTCTGTTTCTGGGAAAAGGGTTTCAGTGGCAGCAAAAACACACGCAACGCCTGCTGGAAACCCAGCGTCCGGAAGTGGAGCGGTATGTTCAGCCGCCGGCACATTACCGGCTGGCCCGGCAGTTTGAACTCCGTTTTGAATCCCGTTTTCCGGCGGTTTGCCGGCTTTTGCAAAAAGACAGTTGGCTGAATCCGGTCCGCCCGCTGACGCCGGTGGGGGGGAATCCGGTGTTACACGGTGTGGAGCC
The DNA here is from genome assembly GCF_001808035.1 of Proteus sp. HMSC14B05. Lineage (NCBI taxonomy): Bacteria > Pseudomonadati > Pseudomonadota > Gammaproteobacteria > Enterobacterales > Morganellaceae > Proteus > Proteus sp. HMSC14B05. Next base: position 221,476 of record NZ_KV791983.1, read on the forward strand.
GGATGAGGTGAATGTGACCATGGATTTGCGTGAACGGGTTGGTCATATGCTGGTACTGGGGACCACCCGTGTCGGCAAAACCCGTCTGGCGGAAGTGCTGATCACTCAGGATATCCGCCGGGGGAATATCACGATTGTTTTTGATCCGAAAGGGGATGCGGATTTATTGCGCCGGATGTGGGCGGAAGCGCATCGTGCGGGGCGCAGTGAGGAGTTTTATGTTTTTCACTTGGGCTGGCCTGATATCAGTGCCCGTTATAACGCCATCGGGCGTTTTGGCCGAGTATCGGAAGTCGCGGGGCGGGTTGCCGGCCAGTTATCCGGGGAAGGGAACAGCGCGGCGTTCCGGGAGTTTGCCTGGCGGTTTGTTAATATCATTGCCCGGGCACTGGTTGCTCTGGGGGAGCGTCCGGATTATGCCAAAATTTTACGTTATGTCACCAATATCGGGGAACTCTATCAGACATATTCGATGCAGGTGATTAAAGCACAACTACCTGATTTGTTTGCCCAAATCGAGAATGCGCAGAACGCGCTGACGGTCGAGGATGTGCCCCGTCATCTGCAAAGTGATCCGAAAGCTGTGGCTATCTGGGCAACGGAGCTGGCGTTAAGTAGTGAGAAAGGGAAAAAAATCTATGATCCGATTTTGGACGGGCTGCGCAGTGCGATCCGTTATGACCGGACCTATTTTGATAAAATAGTGGCTTCTCTGCTGCCGTTACTGGAAAAACTGACTACCGGAAAAACTGCCGCCCTGTTGTCGCCGGATTACACCAATATGCAGGATCCCCGTCCGATTTTTGACTGGCAGCAGGTGATTCGGAAAAAAGGGATTGTATATGTCGGGCTGGATGCGTTATCGGATGCGGAAGTGGCGGCAGCGGTGGGGAATTCCATGTTTGCGGATTTGGTCTCGGTAGCCGGGCATATTTATAAATTCGGGACTCAGGATGGACTGCCGGAGGATGAGCACGCCGGAAAATTACCGATCAGCCTGCATTGCGATGAATTTAATGAACTGATGGGGGATGAATTTATTCCGTTACTGAACAAGAGCGGCGGCGCGGGGATTGAAGTGACGGCCTACACACAGACCTGGTCTGATATTGAAGCCCGGCTGGGGAATGCGGCGAAATCGGCGCAGGTCACCGGTAACTTTAATACGCTGGTGATGTTGCGTGTCCGTGAACTGATGACCGCGAAATTACTGACGGAACAGTTACCGGAAGTGGATATTTACACCAAAACCCTGGTATCCGGGATCACCGATATTTCCAATCCGAGGCAGGGGAGTGATTTTACCTCCAATACCCAGGACAGGGTCAGTATGGTGGCTAAACCGCTGCTGTTACCGGCAGATATTATTCAGTTACCGAAAGGACAGGCGTTTGCGCTGCTGGAAGGCGGGAAGTTATGGAAAATCAGGATGCCCCTGCCGGCGGCAGAGGCTGATGCCCTGATGCCACCGGATTTACAAAAAATCGCACAGTATATGGAGAAAAATTACCGTACCGGCGAAACTTGGTGGACTGCGTCATCATTTTCGGATGCGCGGCATGACAGCGGCGGTATGAATGTGGCTGAGATGGCACCGGATACCGAAGGGGGCAACGATGGCAACTGCTGAGGTACGTCAGGAAACCCCGCGTCACCCGGCAAAAGACCCCGGTTTGCCGGCTAAATTGTTGTGGCACTGGCCGTGGGCCATCATCGGGGTATTACTGGCCTCCTGGGTATGCAGTCTGTTGATTGAGTGGGTCGGGATTGCGTTTTTCTGGGCGGACGAAGGGGCGGAGCACAGCCGGCAGGTGATGTTAACCGAGAGCGGGTATCTGTCAGAAGGGTTTACCCGTAGTCTGCTGATGTCCAGTCCGGCGCAGTGGCTGGCTCATACCGTTGAACAGGCATACCGGTGGCTGTTTGTGGAGTCTGGGCTGATGGAGAGCTGGCAGAACGTGTATCCTGTCAGCGGGAATGCAGTTGCCCGTGAACTGGATGACTGGCGGATTTGGTTTGTGTCCGAGCTGAGAGACTATCTGCTGGCGACGGTTTATGTGACGCTGACCTTTTTTATCCGGGTGACTATTCTGGTGCTGTCGATGCCCCTGTTTGTTATGGTGCTGTTGGTGGGCATGGTGGAAGGCTTTAACCGGCGTGATTTGCGGCGTTATGGTGCCGGGTATGAATCCAGTTTTGTGTATCACCACGCCAAGCGTTTTGTTAAGCCGGCCTTTTTTGTTCCGTGCATGATTTATCTGTCCTGGCCGTCTGCCATTTACCCTAATCTGGTGTTGTTACCGGCGGCTCTGTTGTTCGGGCTTGCGGTGGCAGTGGCTACCGCGTCATTTAAAAAATATTTATAGGCGCTGGGCAGAGACACACAACACTTGTTTTTGTGTGTCTCTGTCAGCAGACAAGCGGCTAGGCCGCGCGTCAGTGGTGTGATGGGGTTATCCTGCGCTGATTGATGGATTGATGAGTGTGAGCAGTAAATAAAGTGGCGGGTTGTCTGTCGTGATGAGTTGCCAGCCACATTGTGTCAGCAGTTCAGCTAGTGCGGCGATATCACCTCCGATTTTTACAGGTAGGTGTGCGGTCTGATGACCGTCAGTATCAAAAGCCTGCTCCAGTGCATTTTTGGATAAACAGATGGTGTTGCTGAGCGTATCCGGGCTCACCGCATGTCGTCTGTGCCACGATTTATCACTCAATAACTGATAGGCAAAGCCTGCCTCCTTGGCCGATTCAAGCGCATAAGTGAGCCGGAACAGATCGCTCTGCTCGTGTAATGCGCCTGTACAGGAGCGGTACAGATAATCCAGTTTTTGTGGCAGTTTGGCCCGGCTCCCCAGTGTACGTCCCTGTTGAAGCAGCCAGTCAATATCCGGCGTAACGTCACGGTCAAAACGGCGTTGCTTTTTGGCGGTTGCCAGCCAGCGTATTAAAAACAGGTTTTTCTGCATGTCGGACTGCACCAGCCCCTCCCTGCGGGCCAGATGCAGGGCAACCAGTGCACACCAGGCAAAATGCCCAGTTTTTCGGGTGATGGTCTGACTCATAGGCTCACTTTTATTTATTCATTTCAGCTATTTTCGCAAAAAGCAAGCAATATAAAATTAAAAAATTTGGAAAACTAATTGTTTGCTGTTTTTTCTGTCCGCCTTTTTTACCCTGACTCCACGTTAACCGTCTTTAAGGAGTCGTTATGCGATTATTTTCTCCGCTTATTTCCCTGTTTGCGTTGGTTGTCAGTGCATTTGGGGTATTGCCTGCTCAGGCCGCTGAAAAAGATGAACTGGCGCTGACGTTAAAGCAGCTCGATCACATCCAGGCCAGCCTGGAGCGCGCCCGTATTCAGGCAAATCAGGACAATCACGCCCGTTTTTATTTTGATTATTCCCGCGCCTCCAGAGAGGTGGAGATTATCCGGCAGGGGATTGTCCGCTATCTGGAGCCTTCCCGGGCCCAGCCCACGGTGCCGGTTAATGTGGCGGAGCCGCTGCGCGGGGATTACCGCCGGGAGCAGCGATGAATCCGTCACAGCAGGCGGCATTTGAGGCTGCTGCCGGCTCGGGGATGTCTCCGGCTGTTCTGAATCTGTTGTGTATCGGGGCATTACTGGCGGTGCTGTTTTTATGGGCAGCCTGGGGACTGGTTGATGTTTACCGGGGCTGGGCAAATGAAAATGTTCGTACTGCAAGGGTGGGGCAGTTTGCTGTCCGGGCAGTGATATTACTGGTGGTCTGCATCTGGATGTTTGCCAGTTGAGTGTGCTGTTTAATTTATTTTACAGAATGAAAGGTCATTTTATGGATATGAAATCATTTTGGGGACGTGGTGTCCGTCGTATTGGTGCGTCAGTGGTGACGTTATTCACTTTATTCAGTCTGATGCCGGCGTATGCCGCACTGCCTTCGGTGGAACCCCCTTCTTCCGGTGGCGGCGGCGGACTGATGGACACCATTAAAGGCTATCTTAATGACGGCATTGTGATTGGCGGGCTGGTTGTGGCTGCGACGGCTTTTATCGTGGTGGCCATTGCCGCGGTCACCACGTTCAATGAAGTGCGCGACCAAAAGGCTGGCTGGGGTAAATTCGGTACAATTATTGTAGTCGGTGTCGTCCTGATTGTGGCGGTCGTCTGGCTGGCCGGAAAATCCGCCACTATTATTTTTTAAGCGGAGGCAACGATGCAGACCATCGATTTTATGCCGGATCGCTTAAATGCAGAGCCCACCGTCTTTCGCGGATTTACCACCCATGAAATGTTTGCCGCCGCCGGTGTCGGTTGTGTGGGCGGGAGCGTTATCAGTATCCCGCTGTTACCGCTGGCCGGGTGGGTGATCCTGCCGACCGGCGCGTTGATAATGCCGCTGTTGGTGGTGTTTTTTGGCGGCACTTTTCTGACCCGTATCAAACGCGGAAAACCGGAAAATTATCTCTACCGCCGATTGTCCTGGAAACTGCAAACCGGGTTTGCCCGCACATTGCCGCTGACCGGACGGCTGACTGAAAAATCCCTCATCACCGTATCTCAGGGCTGGTTTTTACGCCGGACGCAGGCGCTGTCACTGTGCCGGTATATCGCCGGAGGCCGCCATGAGTAAATTTCGTCATGCCCTGCAAAATCGGGACCAGCACATTCTGACACTGCGGATGATCTGCGGGGTGCTGGTGCTCTGCCTGTTTGTGGCCTTTGCCGGCTGGATGCGGGCGCCGGCTAAACTGACGATCCATAATCCGCCGGATTTGCGCTCCGGCAGTACCCGGGCATGGTGGGAAGTGCCGCTGCCGACGGTGTACGCTTTCAGCTTTTATATTTTTCAGCAACTGAATGCCTGGCCGAAAGACGGCGAGGTGGATTATCCGCGAAAGATTGCACAGCTCAGTGCCTATCTGACGCCGTCCTGCCGGGCGTATTTTGAGAAAGAGGCCGCTTACCGTACTACGCTCGGGGAGCTGAAAGGGCGTTCCCGGGTGGTGTATGAGATCCCGGGACGCGGGTTCAGTGAGGATAAAGTCCGGGTGATTGACCGGGATAACTGGATCGTGCGCCTGGATTTGGTAGCGGATGAATATTTTAGCGCGGAGCCGGTCAAGCGAGCGACGGTACGTTATCCGGTGAAAGTGGTGCGCTGGGAGGGCGATCCGGAAAGTAATCCGTTTGGTCTGGCCCTGGACTGCTATGACGGGCTGCCTCAGCGTCTGGAAGCGGCGGAGCAGAATAAGGAGGTCAGTCAATGAGCATAAAACGTCATCTGACGGCCTGTGCTCTGGGGATTTCGGCGGTGTTTTCTGTGGCCGCTCTGCCGCTGCCGGTGCAGGCGGTAGAGCTGGTCCGCTGGGAGCGTATTCCGTTACCGGTTTCTCTGCATGTGGGGGAAGAGCGCATTGTGTTTGTGGAAAAAAATGTGCGTGTCGGTTTTCCACCGTCTCTGAATGAGAAACTGCGGATCCAGAGTACCGGAGGGGCGGTGTACCTGCGGGCGGAAAGCGCCTTCCCGCAGACCCGCCTTCAGTTACAGGATGTGGAAAGCGGGGAAATCCTGTTGCTGGATGTGACGGCCACTGCCGGTAAAGGGAAGCTGGAGCCGGTGCGGGTGGTGTACAGCGGTGAAGTCAGTACGCAGCGTGACAGTCAGAGCGTCAGACGCAGCGGGCAGGCTGCGGGGGCAGCAGCCGATGCCGTACCGGAAAGCGTGGACCGCAAAGCGAAAACCCGTTATCCGGCGCCGTTACCGGTCTTACTGACCCGTTATGCCGCCCAGAGTCTGTATGCACCGTTAAGAACAGTGGAGCCGGTGTCCGGCGTACAACCTTTGCCACTGACCTTACCAAAAACACTGACAGCACTCTACCCGTCTGAACCACTGATCGCGCGGCCGCTGGCCGGCTGGCAGGCGGCGGAGTACCGGGTGGTGGCGGTGAAACTGACCAATCAGTCCGCTCAGAAAGTCGTGCTGGATCCCCGTCAGTTGCAGGGGCAGTTTGTCAGCGCCACGTTCCAGCATCAGTGGCTGGACGCGAAGGGCACACCGGAGGATACCACCACAGTGTATCTGGTGATGAAAGGCAAACCGGATAAGGCGTTTCCTGCGGAGCCGCCTGTCCGGAGGACGGGAGGGAAAGCCCGATGAAAGTGAAATCCAATACGCTGGTCAAAATTCTGGTGCCGTCCGCACTGGCGTTGGCGGTGCTGATTGGTATCAAAAGCTGCCAGCCCGACACGCCGGTCACCGGCAGCGGACAGGACAACCTGTCTCAGTCAATCAATGACCTTGACCCAGGGGAGCTGAAGTCACTCGGGATTGAGGGGGATACCCCGGCCGATACACTGAGGACGCTGATTGGCACTATGAAAACGGTACGTGACCGTCAGGCGGAATTGATCGCCCAGAATGAGAAATTGCTGGAAGAGAATGCGCAGCTGCGTAACCGGCAGCAGAATGTGTCGGGGCAGATCCAGTCTGCGGTGGCTTCCGTCCGTCAGGAAGCGGAGAGTCAGCAGCGTGCCCTGCAACAGGAGCAGCAGACACTGATGCGGCGTCTGGATAGCCTGGGGGAAACGCTGACAGCATCAGGTGGTCAGCCGGCTCAGGGCAGCGGACAAGGCGATATTCCGCTGGGACTGGGGCTGGATACCGGGGGCAGCGGACTGACGGTGAAAGACGGGTTGCTGTGGGCTGAGCCGCAGGATGCACAACCGGCTGAACCGGGGCGGATGGTGAACGGACAACCGGCTAAACCGGCGTTTCCGACCTCTTTTCTGGAGGATAACGCCATTACCCGTCAGAAAGCGGAACTGGACCGGGTGGCCAAAAATCAGCGCACGCTCTCCGGTACAGTGGACGGTGAGGCCCATACCGAACCGGCGTACACGATACCGGAGAATGCCACCCTGGTGGGCAGCCAGGCGATGACGGCGTTGCTGGGGCGGGTGCCCATTGACGGTAAAGTGACCGATCCGTATCCGTTCAAGGTGGTGGTGGGAAAAGACAACCTCACGGCGAACGGCATTGAGTTACCGGATGTGGAAGGGGCGGTGATCAGCGGCTCGGCCACCGGTGACTGGACATTGTCCTGTGTGCGCGGGGATATCACCTCGATCACCTTTGTTTTTACGGACGGCACGATCCGCACGGTGCCGAAGCCGGCTGACCGGACGGACGGCGGCAGTCAGGCCAACAGCGGACAGAATGCCCGTAATAACGGCGGGTCGCTCGGCTGGATTTCAGATGAGAGCGGGATCCCGTGTATCAGCGGTGAACGTAAAACCAATGCCGGCACCTATCTGCCGACCCTGTTTGCCCTGACGGCAGCGGCCTCGGCCGGGGATGCGATGTCGCAGAGTCAGTATACCGCGCAGAACAACGGGTACGGTATCACCTCCTCGCTCTCCGGGGATGCGGGGAAAGCGGCGCTGGGCAGTGCCATCGGCGGCGGGTTTAAGGATGTGGCGGACTGGGTGAAATCCCGCTACGGGCAGACCTTTGATGCGGTGTATGTGCCGCCGGGGCAGAAAGTCGCGGTGCATATCAGCCGTCAGATCCCGGTGGATTATGAATCGCAGGGACGCCGGGTGAATTACGGTTTTTCACTGACAGAGGGTGAGGAAGGAGGTCTGGAGTGACGTATTTTGCGAAGCCGGGGGTGCTGGCTGTGACGCCGGTGACGTTTCCGCTGGTGTTTGTGTTCAGTGCCGGACAGGCCGGTTGTACTGGAAGTCATTTTTGCCTGACGGTGGCCGGTCATCAGGTGTTTGATGAGGAGCAACAGCAGCTGATTGCCGGCATGTCACCGGCGACGATACAGCTGGCGTGGCAGAGTACCGCCGGTGAGACGCCCGGGGCGGTTCTGTCTGTGGGCCGTCACCGGGTGGGGCTGAGTGACAACGACATTACCGTTTACCGGTTTGCCCCGCGGGATGAGGCGTGGCCGCAGGACAGTGACTGGGATCGCCTGCTGTACACCGTTTTTAAAGGGGAGGCGCCGGATAAAGCCGGCTGGCAATGTGTGCCTTTTTCACTATCTGAACTGAGCTGTCACGGTGAGTTTGCCCGGCTGACCTGCCGGGGGGCGATCCTGAAGGGCGCGGGAGGCGTCATATCATGAGAATGATGAAATGTGTGATGAAAAGCAGAGTGCTGTGCGCACTGGTGTTGTTGCTGGCCGGCTGTGCCACCTCCAAAGAGGAGCTGCTGCCGGCGGGAAACAGCGACATGATGGCCATCTGGTCCGGCAGACAGGCTGATCCGAACGGTGCGGCGGACAGCCGGACGGTGACGGAGACCGCCCGCAGCGCCCTGCGACGCGCCCTGACGAATGATGAAGCCGCGCGCCTTCAGCAGGCGGACACCGCGTATACCCGGACACAAAGCAGTGAGATCCATCAGCAGTTTCCGCGTCTGCCGAACCCGGACATGGTGATGTATGTGTTCCCGCATCTCTCGGCCGGCAATCTGCCGGTGCCGGGATACAGTACGGTGTTTCCGTTTTACCATCAAGTGCAGTATGCCCTGCCGGGTGAGCGTGTGGAGGGCTTGTGATGGGATTTTCATTATTCCGCTCACGCCGGAAAGCGCAGGCGGTTTCTGCTGAAAAAACGGATGAAAACAAGGCTGACAAAACCGTACACCGCAGTACACCGGCAGAGAATGCCGGTTTAGGCCGTCAGCCGCTTTCCCGGCCGGGAAAAATGACCCGGGCGGATGAGCAGAAGATTTACCATGCGAATCCGTCCTTTATTGATTACCTGCCCTGGGTGGAATTTCTGGATGAGGAGCAATGCCTGCTGCTTGATGACGGGGTGTCGGTCGGGGCGGTGTATGCCGTTGAGCCGGCGCCGACGGAAGGGCGCTCTGCCGGCCGTCTGCTCGAAATCCGGGATGCGGTGGAGGATGCGCTTCAGGACAGTCTGGATGAGCATGATGATAACCCGTGGGTGGTGCAGTTTTTTTGTCAGGATGAGGACGACGTGAGCGTCACACTGGCCACATTGCGGGACTATATCCTGCCGGCGGCCCGGGGCACCGCGTTTACCGAAGCCTGGCTGACCGAAATGGCGCGTCATTTACGGGGGATTGCCCGTCCGGAAGGGCTGTTTAAGGACACGGAGGTGACCGGACAACCCTGGCGCGGACAGCAGCGCCGGACCCGGATGGTGGTTTACCGCCGGCTGGGGAACAGCTATACCGATCCGATGCCGCCGGTGGCGATGCTCAATCAGATGTGTGACCGGCTGGTCAGCAGTCTGGGCAGTGCCGGCGTGCAGTGTGTCCGCCAGGACGGGAGGCAGGTGCATCAGTGGCTGCTGCGTCATTTCAATCCGGCCCCTGACTGGGTGGACCGGGAGACGCTGTACCGGGAAGGGGCGTACTGGCCGGCGGCGGAGGAAGCCCCGGGCACCCTGCCGGTGCTGAAGGATTTTGCGGAAACGCTGTGGTTTACCCCGCCCCGGTCGGATGTGGAAAACGGCGTGTGGTGGTTTGATAACCTGGCGCACGGTGTGGTGAATATCGAAAAACTGCGTAAAGCCCCGGGGCCGGGGCACCTGACCGGGGAGCAGAAGCGCGGTGACAAAAATATCAATGCGCTGATGGACCTGTTTCCGGAAGGGACGATGCTGTCGATGACCATCGTCACACAGCCTCAGGATACGCTGGAGCAGGAATTTACCCGGCTGGGGAAAAACTCGGTGGGGGAAAACACCGACTCGCAACGTACCCGCCGGGACGTGGAAACCGCCAGAGGTTTACTGGGGCACCGCCATAAGCTTTACCGGGCCTCCCTGTCATTGCTGCTGCGTGCCGGCTCGGTGGAGGAACTGAACAAAAAGCGCGTGGATCTGACGGCCACGCTGCTGAATGCCGGTCTGGAGCCGGTGAAGCCGGAATATGATGTGGCGCCGCTGAACGGGTATCTGCGTGCCCTGCCGATGTGTTTTGACCCGCAGACGGATAAAAAACACTGGTATACCCGGCTGACCTGGGTACAGCACCTGGCCGGATTACTGCCGGTGACCGGGCGCACCAGCGGCACCGGGCATCCCGGCTGGAGTTTCTTTAACCGGGGCGGCGGGGTGCTGACCTTTGATCCGCAGAATAAACAGGATCGTACCCAGAATGCGCATCTGCTGTTATTCGGTCCCACCGGGGCCGGTAAATCCGCCACCTTATGCGCACAGTTATCGCAGCTGATGGCGGTCCGCCGTCCGCGTCTGTTTATTGCGGAGGCCGGTAACTCCTTTGGTTTACTGGCGGACTATTACGCCAGTCTGGGGCTGAGTGTCAATAAGGTCAGTGTCAAGCCCGGCAGCGGGGTGCGTCTGCCGCTGTTTGCGGATGCGCATCAGCTGCTGATGATGGATGAACAGCGTCTGGCACTGAATGCGGATGAACTGCCAGAGACGGACAGTGAATCTGAGGATGATGACGGGCAGCGTGACATTCTGGGGGAAATGGAAATCTCCGCCCGCATGATGATCACCGGCGGGGATGTGCGGGAAGAAGCGGAGCTGAAGCGGGCTGACCGGGCGATGATCCGCCGGGCGCTGATGGCGGGGGCCCGGGCGTCTTATGCCGCCGACCGGCAGATGCTGCCGGCGGATTTGCAGGAGGCGCTGTATGCCCTCTCCCGGGGGGAAGGTGAAGAGGAAGGGCGGGCATTAAATCCGCAGCGCCGGGCGAAAGCGGCCGAAATGGCGGAATCCCTGGGGATGTTTACCGAACCGGGCAGTTTTGAGCATGAGCTGTTTAATCTGCCGGGGGAGCTGTGGCCGGAGGCGGATGTGACCCTGATTGATTTGGGGCACCTGGCGCGGGAAGGGTATGAGGCCCAGATGGCGCTGACGATGGTGAGTCTTATCAACTCCATCAACAATATTGCCGAGCGGGATCAGTACCGGGCCCGGGACATTAATTTTGTGGTGGATGAGGCGCATATCGTGACGGTCAACCCGCTGTTATCCCCCTATGTGACCAAAGTGGTGAAAATGTGGCGGAAACTGGGGGCCTGGCTGTGGCTGGCGACCCAGAACCTCGATGACTATCCGGACTGTGCCGAGAAAATGCTCAATATGGCGGAGTGGTGGGTGTGTCTGACGATGCCGCAGAAAGAGGTGGAGGCAATCGCCCGCTTTAAGACGCTCAGTGAGGAGCAGAAACAGGTGCTGCTGTCCGCAGCCAAACTCTCCGGCTGTTACACGGAAGGGGTGGTGCTGGCGCGGAAAGTGGAGGCGCTGTTCCGGGTGGTACAGCCGAGCTTATATCTGGCGCTGGGGATGACGGAAAAAGAGGAGAAGCAGCAACGGCGGGTGCTGATGGAGCAATACGGATGCAGTGAGCTGGAAGCGGCGTTCAGGGTGGCAGATGAACTTGACCGGAAACGGGGGTTACCGCCCCGGGTGCCGGGATGATGAAACGGGTGGAGCAGGGAGTGGGTAAACCGTGTTGCAGCACGGCTTACCCGGCCGCTTCATTGGGTATGTTAAAAAGAGGAAACATGACGTCATGAAAACGACGGGAGTTAAAGTAACGCTTTTGTCGCTGGTTGTCAGTTATTCCTGCGCTTTACAGGCCAAAAACGTGTCACTGGGGGACACGGCCGTGGCCACGGGGCAGCACAGTACGGCTGTCGGTGAGGGCAGTATGGCGCTGGGGAACAATATGACGGCGGAACAGGCGCAGGCGGCGATGAAAGCCCAGAATGCCCTGTTGCAGAACAGGGCGCAGGCGCATGAGCAGTACATGCAGACGCAGGCCCTGTTTGACAGTAAATCGCTGGCGAACAGCAATATTCTGGAGCGTCAGGAAGCGATGAAACCGTTGTTGCAGCAACAGGAGACCCTGGCGGGTCAGCGTACCGCGCAACAGCAGCAGGTGACACAGGCACAGCAGGTCGCTGACCGGATGGCACAGATTTATGAACGCAATCTGGGGGCGGTTTCACAGATTGTGGATGAGAATTTTGTGGCGTTGTGGCAGCAGGGGCAGGCTGACCGTCTGGCTCAGGAAGTGAAAAAACGGGTTGAGCAGGATACGTCGGTCAGTAATGACACGCAGTTTTATGTCAGTTATGTTAATGCCTATATTGAAGCGAAAACCAGAAGTGCTCTGGTTAATGAAACCATCAAAGAGAAAACCGGTTCTCAGATTACGACCAACTATCAGGGTGTGGCCCTGTCCCCGGTACTGAGTGCCGGCCACAGTGATAAAGCGATGCTGTGGTCGGATGCGGTCACGGACAGCGAGCAGAAGAAACAATTATCCCGTTTACACCTGAATACCGCGGCCCTGAAGGGCGTTGCCGGTTATCAGGAAGAGCTGGCCAAAATCGCCCTGATCACCTCTGCGGACGGGAAAAAGAATCTGTATCAGGCTTATCAGAAAAATGCCCGGCAGCAAATTGAGCAGGGGCTCACCGGGGTGACAGAGGCCGGGAAGCAGATCCTGTCAGAGCTGTATCTGGATAACATCGATGAAGGCACCTTTAATCAGATGGTCAGCGGTATTTTCACCCGCTATGAGAATCAGCTGAACTACCTGATCCAGCTGGATAAGGTCAACAGTTTATCGCCGGACAGCCCGGATTATGCCAAAGAGTTACAGCAACTGCTGGTACTGGAAAGCCGTCCCCGGGATAACACCGTCGGGCTGAATACCAACCCGGAGGCGCTGAAACAAAAAGTGGATCAGTACCTTCAGGACAATGCGCTCAGTCACACACAGGCCATGTCGTCACAGGCCACACAGCTGAAACAGCAGTTATCGGCGGAAAAAGCCGTCACCGATCAGGCACTGAAGCAGGCAGAAACGCAACTCTCCCGGCTGGAAAAGGATCTCTCCGCGCTGGATACAAAGTTGTCTGATTTGCGTCCGACGCAATCCGAGCTGGAAAACATCCGGGATCTGGAGAAGGTGAAAGCCGAACTGGCGCAGAAACAGGCGGAATATCAGGCGGCGGATAAAGCCCTGAATGAGGCGCAGAGTACGCTGAGTCAGGGTAAACAGGCTGTTGCGGTCGGGGATAAGAGTCTGGCGCTGGGCGAAAAATCCGTGGCACTGGGTGTGGATGCCCGGGCGCTGGCGAAAAACAGTGTGGCACTGGGGGACGGCAGCCTGGCTGACCGGGATAACAGCGTGTCCGTCGGCCGTGAAGGTCAGGAACGTTTTCTGACGCATGTGGCGGCCGGCATTGCAAAAACGGATGCGGTCAACAAAGGGCAACTGGATGAGGAGCGGGATGCGCGTATTGCCGGCGATAAGCAGACGCTGAAACAGGCCATGGACTACACCGATGTGAGCATTCAGTACAGTGAGGCGAAGATAAACAAGCGGATTACGGAAGAGCAGCAGGCCCGTATTGAGGGGGAGGAACAGACCCTGGCGGCCGCAAACCGCTATACCGATGAGACGTTCGGGCAGGTGACCCACACGGTGCTGGACAATGCCCGGCAGTATACCGACCAGCGTTTCAGTCAGCTGGACAATAAAATCAGTCAGGTGGAGAAACGGGCCAATGCGGGGATTGCCGGGGTGACCGCAATATCTTCCATTCCGTATGTGAACAGTGAGCGTTTTTCGTTCGGGATGGCGATGGGGCATTACCGTGATGCACAGGCGATAGCCACCGGGGTGCAGTATAAGCCGACGGCCAATACCAATGTGCGCCTGAATGCGTCATGGAATAACGGCGGCGATACCAGTATCGGCGCCGGGTTTGCGGTGGGCTGGTAACCGGTGAAAACCCGCCGATCACCGGCGGGTTTTGATGCGCTTTTCTTCTCTCACCGTTCGTTTGTGAGGACTGACCGAATGAAAAAACGATTTTTATCTCTTTCCGGATTGCTGATGCTGTCGCTGTCATGCCTGCCGTTGACCGCCGGGGCGGCAGTGGTGCTGTATACCACGCAGGATGACGCTCTGCCGCAGACGGACATCCCGTTTGAGGTGGTGTATCTGGATGCGCCTGAACGCCTGCTGGATGAGGCCCTGCTTCAGCCGGGGACGGAACTGAGTGAAGCGGATGCCCCGCACATCACCGCCCTGTTACAAAGTCCGGCCTGGCAGGCCAGAGAAACGGCATTACGGCAGGCTTATCAGGGCGTGGTTCAGGCCTGGCAGCTGGGGGTGTCATCTCTGCCGGCGGTCGTCGTTGATGCGCAGTGGGTGGTTTACGGCACCACCGATATTGCACAGGCGGTGACGCAGATACAGCAGTACCGGGAACAACAGGAAGGAGGAGGTCAACCATGACCCGACAATCACATCGCCGGCGTCTGGCGGGGGCTTTGTTACTCGGTTGTTCACTGGTGCCGGTGGCGGAAGCCAGTCTGAGTACCGCCACTCTGGTCGCTTCTGCGGCCTCACCGTCGTGTATCAGCTGGCGTATCAGCGGGATTTGCTACTGGCTGAAGTGTGGCTGGGGCGGCTGCCGTATCCGGACATCTGTCCGGGTGTCACATTTTATTCCGCAGGCGGTGGTCTCGGCCTACCATGCCCCGGGTGAAAACCCGTGGCGGGAAATGTCACTGGTCAGCGGGGCGGCCGGCGGGATTGAAAATGCCGTGACCGGCGTGCTGAGCGGGGTATCTGCCGGGGGCGGAAACAGTGAACAGAAGTTTGAGGCAAAACGTAAAACCGCCCTGCACTTTTTTTATGCGGATGCTATCGGTCATCCGGCAACCACCCTTATCGGCGGCAGTATTCCGGGGTATTCCTGTGACAGCGCAGCCACACCGCTGTTTCCTTATTACCTGAGCACGCTCGACAGTGTGCCGTGGCGGCTCGGTGTGCCGGAAATGGCGTATCCGGAAGCGATAATTCCCGGGAAACGGGAAATCGGGGGGCAGAGCCGGGGCAACATGTGGGGAAATCTCTATCCGCGCAGCGGTTTTGTCAACCAGCAGGACGGGGATAAAGCGGCGGCTGTGGTGGCGCAGCGCGTGGCAGATATTATGACCCGCACCGGGCAGGCGCATACCTATGTGCCCCTGAAAGGCAACCGCCGGGATGGCTATTGGCCGCCGGACGCGGTGACGGAGAATACCGGGACAAAAAACCATAAATGGCAGCGCCTGTCGCCGGGGCTGAAAAACAGCTGTGCGGTGTTTCCGGATGAGGGCGGAGCACAGGCACAGGACGGTAATTATGCCTGGGCATTGTGGCAGCCGTACAGCTGCTGCAAGCGCATGGGGCAAAAATTTCTGTACAGCACAACGTTTTAAGCAGGGATTTTAAGATGATGAAAGCAAAACGACACACGTTTTTTCCGCCGGCGCTGACACTGATGGTGTTATGCAGTGTACCGGCATTTTCTGTCCGGGCCGGGCTGGATTTTTCTGCCGGTGCGAATGATATCGGCTACGGCGCAAATGTTTCCGGCGCGGTCTCCGACAAACTGTACTACAACCTGGGCGGCGGCACGGTGTTATCCCAGCCGCCGGGGCGCAGTAATCTGCAACGTCTGGGGATGAGCATGGGCTGGAACAGTGATCTGATGTGCGGCAATTTTGATATCAAAACCACGGTGGGCAACCAGCTGAACGGGGTGACGGCCGGCTTTAAGAATCTGATGAGTGAGGTGATCCAGAATGCCACCGGGGCGGTGGCCAGTCTGCCGGCGATGGCTATCCAGCGGGCGAATCCCGGCCTGTATGAAATGCTGACCAACGGGGTGTTGCAGGCTAATGTGGCGTTTGATAAGGCGCAGCTGAACTGTCAGAACATGGCTAAACGGATGATGGACTTTTCAGAAAATAATCAGTGGACGCAGGCGGCGATCCTCGAAGAAGCAAAGAATATCATCAATAACAGTGACGGGGATGCGGTAAAAACTGACCAGCAAATTCAGCAAAGCAGTGGCGATAAAGGGGTTGTATGGATAGGCGGGAAACAGCGCGGTGGGGTTGGTCAGCCTGCGATTCAGCCGGCGCAGGATTTTGCACAGGCCGGCTTTAATATCATGAACGGTCTGCCGGCAACCAGTACGGCCCCGGTGCCGGCCGGCCAGTGTAACGGAGCCGCTTGCAGGCGCTTTGCCAACAGTGAGGAAGCCGCTCAGGTGGTCACACAGGTGCTGGGCAGCAAATCGGTCCGCACCTGCACCAATCCGGCGGATTGTCAGAGCGGCGGTGAGGCGGAGCAACCGGGCAGTTCCCAGCCAGGAACCGGGCTGGCACCGGTGCTGGAGACCACCACCCGGGAAAATTTGGAACAGCTGCATAAACTGGTGAACAGCCGGGGCGCGGTCGGGGCGGCAGAGTTGGCGAAACTGAAAACCGGCAGCCTGACGGTCTCCCGGGGGGTGATTGAAGCGCTGCGCCGGGATCCGGATAAAACGGTATTAACACAGCGTCTGGCCGGTGAGCTGGCGATGGCGGACACGATGGAGCTGGCGCTGACGATGCGCCGGATGCTGATCACCGGCCAGGGGGAGCCGAATGCCGGTAATTTTCCGAAAGCCCAGGAGATCGGTAACCAGTCGGTTGACCAGCTGGATCGCGAAATCGGGATGCTGCAAACGGAAATGGAAGTGCGTAAATCCATTGCCAATAACGCGATGCTGACGGTGATTGAGCGTGATCAGCAACGGACACAGGCGAACCCTGCCACCCAGACCCCAGATAATACGGATGTGCGTGTACAGGGACTGGAGCAAAACAGTGACACCGGAGGACGTTAAATGACGAAAGGAAAAACCGGGCGCCGGTTATGGCCGGTGCTGAAAGTAACCGGGCTGACCCTGCTCAGTATGGTGGTGTTGCTGGCGGTGGCTCAGCTGGGGCTGAGTTATTACGGTGAGGCGGACAGTCTGCGCCGGGCGTTTTACCGTGCCCGCTGGTTCTGGCTGGTCTGGCGGTGTGTGTTGTACGGAGCCGTGGCGGTTGGATTATGGAAACTGTATCACCACCCGAAAGTCAGTGAGACGGCCCGGCGCAGTCTGAAGCGCAGCGGGCTGGCGATGGCCGCCTTTGTGGCGGTGAGTGAATGGTCAGTCTGGGCGGGAGGTGACGGCTTATGATGACAAACAGTTATCTCGAGTATTTTCTCACGCTGCTGGCCTGGGTGGTGAATAACGGATTGTGGTCGGTACTGACCAGCACCGGGCTGTTTGCGCTGCCGCTGGTCTTTAAAGTGCTGGAGATCTGGCTGAAAGTGCGGGAAGAGGGGGAGGATGAGGGTAACAAAGGTTCACTGGCAATTGTGCGTATCGAGAACGCGCTTTACGGCGCCTTTGTGGTGATCCTGTTTTGTTGTGTGCCGTTGATGGAGGTGAGTGTCAGTACCCTGCAATTTGATACCAGCCGGACCAAAACCTGCGGCACCTGGACCCCGGTGAAGCCGGCGGAATCCGGTTACAGCGGCGTGGTGTCGTCACTGGATAATCAGACAGCCAAAATCCCGCTGTGGTGGATGCTGGTACATAAGCTGTCGAAAGGGGTGACTCAGGCGGCGGTGGCCAGCATTCCGTGCCGGCCGGATTTGCGTCAGGTGCGTTTTGAGGTGCAGCACAGCAACATTAAAAATCCGGCGCTGGCTGCCGCACTTCAGGATTTTACGGATGACTGTTACTCACGTGCCCTGTATGACTGGAAAGCGAAAGATCAGGGAAAAACACAGGATGAAAAAACGTTACAGGATATCACCTGGATAGGCTCGGCCACCTTTATGAAAGGGGAATATCATCAGATCCAGTCACGGACACCGCGGGCGGGCTTTCCCTGGGATGCCGACCGGGATGACGGGTATGCGAATGTCAACGGCAACGGTTACCCGACCTGTTATCAGTGGTGGAATGATGCGAATGCAGGGTTACTGAAACTTGTCAAAGAGCAGACCGATGAAGGGATGTGGCTGCGTGCCCGGGCGGCGATGAAGCTGATTAATAAAAACTCGAAAGAGTTTGAGGAGGCCATCGTCCGCCGGCTGGTGAGTCCGGCGAATCTGGATGTCTCCGGCGGCCGGGTATACCGGGGATACGGGGGTAATGCGGATATGACGGTGATGAATGAGCTGGCCAGAATGGGAGGGGTAGCCGGGACTTCGCTGGCGTCACTGGGGGCATTCCCTGCCTTTGATACGATGCGACAGTCCTTACCGATGGTGCAGGGGCTGATGTTAATGGCGGTGTATATCATGATCCCGATGGTGCTGATGTTTTCGGCGTATGAATTTAAGACGGCGATAACGGTGACGTTTGTGATATTTGCGCTGAACTTTCTGACATTCTGGTGGGAGCTGGCACGCTGGATAGACAGCTGGATGATGGAGGCACTGTATAATTCCGATACGCACAGTCAGTGGAATATGAACGGGCTTCAGAACACGTCTGATGATGTCATTATGAACCTGGTAATGGGAACGATGTTTTTGGTGTTGCCGGCGTTGTGGTTGACAGCATTTGGTTGGGCTGGAGCTAAAGTTGGGTCCGAGCTAGGTAATATGACATCTAACGCGACTTCACCTGCGCATAGTGCGGGGGGGAAAGGAGGACAGTTAGCAGAACAAGCTATTTCTAAAAAAGTTAACTAATAATATTTTGAAGCCAGCTGCAAAATTTAGTTTTGTGGCTGGCTAATCTTCGTCAATATTTATTCCGTTCATATAATATCCAAAACCTTGGTTGCCATTTCTAAAGTCGTCACTATTGCCAACGAGATTGGATTGCCATTCATTATTGTTATCAGTGGATTGAATGTTATTTCCTGAAGAAATATCAATGTGTTCTATTACAGAAAATAAAATCACCAACGCTCCAAAGGTAAATAGGATGTACAAACTGAAATAAGCCAGTAACGCGATGACTGCGAGAGTTATAGATACCAGTGGAATATGCCCCAGCCAACCCGGCATATTTTTGCTTTTGGCGCTTGCCACACAGTTCTTATCGAAAGCCTTCAATTTTTTGATTAGCCATTTTGCTTTATAAGCTGCTTTTATGCCCCAGCGTTCTCCTCTGGAAGCGGCTGTTTTATCACTCATTTCCCCCTCCGGTAATCAGTGAGTCTGATTTATCTCATGCTTGTCGTCTATCGTTAATACAATTTTAGGTCGATTTTTAATCATTGTCTACATCTTGTGAGTTATGCACATATCCACGGTCACCAAGCCAGTGCAACCCGATGCCAACAAGCAATCGGGTAAACGGGAGCGTACAGGGCATCGGCCCTGATGGTGGCGGTGGGTATGTGTATAACTTTTTTGTTGCCTTCATATAAAAATCTTATTCTTTCATCTGGATGGATTTATTGAATTTGATTTTTTATGTCAGTTTAAGTAAGTTTTTAATATGTATCCGAGTCCTTGTATATAGGAGATGATAATATGAATTTTATTTTTTGGTTTGTGGTCTTAATAGGGGCGGGATATTTGTGGAGGAGGAGGGGTTGGTTCAGTAAAATAAGGAAGCAATACTCAAGGAGAAAAACAACATTAAATGGTAACAAAGGATGTTTATATAATAAAAAAAATGACAATGATGCTTTGGAAGGTAATGGGGATTGTAATAATTTTTATTCTGAGAATAAAGAAAGTTTCTTTTGGTTAATGATCGAGAGAGGTATTAAATTTTACAGAAAAGAATATTTGACTACGATTACTGAAAAAAATATCATGATAAGTTAGTGAGCTGGTTTGGTGAGAAATGTTATATACATTGTCAGGTTAGTTTAGGGAGTTTATTTATATTCCCAAAACAAAAAAATTTTACTGATGAAGAACAAAAACGTTTTTTTTCTGTTTGTAATAGAATGTCCTTGGATTTTATTTTAACATTTAAAACTAATATGCCCTTCTTACGTGTTTCTGTTGACTCTATGAAAAATAAACCGCCTGTTTGGGATGTTTATGATAAATCCAAATAAAAACATATCTGATTGTTGAGTTTTCGTGATTAAAGATGGCATTGATTATTAATACGATGAAGAACCAACAAGGGGATATTTAATAAAGAGAAAAAGGAGGATGTAAAATATTCTCCTTTTTCTTTATCGGGTATTGACGAAAAAAGAAAGTTTGATTAAATTTACCACGTTACACCGTTGCTTAATGCAACATTGCCAATGCTTCGGTTGTCTGAGAGAAGCGCCTACGGGTGACAACAATGCCAATGTTCCGGCAATCTGAGAGGAACGCCTACGGGTGATTGCCACTGCCAATCCTCGGGTCATCTGAGACGGGAGCCTACGGGCGATGACAGAACTCCGTTCGTCCTTGAAATCGACGGAGGGTGATAACAGAATAGCGTTATCATCAGGATTAACTGCACTTCAGTGACCATGTCACAGCTATCCGGTCACCCGGATATCCACAAAAAAGCAGAGTATGCGATAACGTGTATCTGCCTCTTCTGATGTGTTCTGACGAATACGTCCTGCTTTCTGCAACCTTTGTATGCCCGGTATGACGCGTTTCCATTGCGCAGCTTTGGAAAGCGGCATCTTCGGAGCAATACATTGAGCAGCAGAATGATGGGCGTGCGTCACTTTCGTCAAGTGAAACGAAGACAAAGTGACGCACGCAAGTGCATACGCTCAGAACGCTTCAATACTGGTCTTACAGCAAAACTGACAATCTGACAGACATGTAATGCATTGCTCAGAACGGCTGAAAGTCTTTCAACGCTCAACGTTTATATGATGATAAAAACGTATAACATTATGAAAAAAGGAGAAAAAACGACACGATACCAAGGCGACGTCAGGAAACTGACGGACGGAGGTGCCCTGATAACGGGGGCCGGTCTGATGACCGCAAACAGTTCAGAGAACTGATTTGATACCTCTCAACAACTCAACCTTTTATCGCCCCGGTGCTCAGGTATCTGTCAGGTCGCAGGATGCGCAATATAAAACCATCGCGCCGGGAAAAGGTAACCAGTTGAGAGCGAAAGAGGCGGAGAATCAGAGAATGTCCAGAAGAGCAAAAGCCCTGTCCCGTGAAATGCATATCCTTGCACGTCAGGCCGGAGGGAGCTTTAAAACCATTGCAGACCGGGTCAAAATTGCAGAACGGGTTGCGGCAGAGCTGGCCGGGTTGAATATTCAGATACGATCTGTTGAGCAACTGAAATCCCGCCATATTGAAATGTATATCCATGCCCGCAGAGAACAGAATATCAGTTTACGCAGCTGTCAAAACGAAATGTCGGCTATCCGGGCGATATTTCGTGTTGCCGGACGTCATAAACTGGCTGACCCTAAACATGAGCGCCTCAGTAATGAGGCGCTGGGGCTTTCAGGTGCCAGCAGGGCTGGCACCCGTACCGCGATATCGGACGAGCGCTTTCACGAAGCGCTCGCTCGGATTGAGCCTTATGATCAGGGGGTGGCATTAACTATGCAGTTATCCCGTAGTCTGGGATTGAGAAATGAAGAAGCCGTGCAGTCAGTAAAATCATTACGGACCTGGCAACAGGCGCTTAAAAACGGTAAAGATCGCGTTCATGTGGTTTTTGGGACAAAAGGAGGCAGACCCCGTGAAGCATTAGTGCCGGATAAAGCCCGTGTATTAACATTAATTAATAAAGCCATTGAATATGCGGATAAACATAACGGTTATTTAATTAATCGTCCGTCATTACATTCTGCCAAAGATCGTTATATTAATGTGATGCGACGGATAGGCGGATTTATTCACGAAGAATCAAATCATGGTTTACGGTATGCCTATGCTCAGGATGTTGAAAAATATTATCTCAGTCAGGGATTCAGTCAAAAGGAAGCCTATGCATTAACCTCCATGGATTTAGGGCATGGTGACGGTCGTGGCGATTATATTAAACGGGTTTATAGTCAGAAAGGAGATATTGAGGAATAAGATAAAAATGAAAGTCTGTTTAATTATTTTGTTTATTAATTTTGCTTTTTGTTTTCCGTTAATGGCGAAGACGTTATTTTTAGGTGATTCATTAACGGCTGTTTATGAAATGTCAGCAAAATATGTTTTGGATGAAAAAATAAAAACAGAATATGTTTCCGGTTCGGGGTTAATAAATAAAAGTAAAAAAGATTGGATCGCTTTCGTGAATAATTTCGATTTGCGGGAGTTTGATAATGTGATTATTAGTCTCGGAACAAATGATTTTGTTCAATATGGTTCGGATGAATGGCTGAAATATTACAGTCTGGTATTTCAATTCATTGCTGAAATTCAAAGTGAAAATCCGTTAGCGACAATTGTCTGGATATCTCCACCACATTTAAAAAATCCGGAACATGAACGTTATTTAATACATACCCGGCATATAATTAAACACAGTGCGATGTTATTAAATATTCATTATCTGGATATTAATCAGCCTCATATATTAGGAACGCAATGGCAATCTGTTATTCATAATGAAACTGTACGAACTGATGATGGAATACATATTACCCGTAAAGGGGGAGTACGGGTGATCAGAGAAGTGGTAAAAATCCTGAATGGGCAGGATTGACAAAGATAAAAAAACGGCTAAAAATGAATCTGCTTATCTCGTTGCGTAATGCAACTTGCCAATGCTTCGGTTGTCTGAGAGAAGCGCCTACGGGTGACAACAATGCCAATGTTCCGGCAATCTGAGAGGAACGCCTACGGGTGATTGCCACTGCCAATCCTCGGGTCATCTGAGACGGGAGCCTACGGGCGATGACAGAACTCCGTTCGTCCTTGAAATCGACGGAGGGTGATAACAGAATAGCGTTATCATCAGGATTATTTTTACGCAACGCTTCATATAACCTGCCCGCTGACGGGGAAATCACCCGTCATCAGGGAATTTCTCCGTTTTTTCAGGAGAAATTCAATGAAGGTATCTACATTTCCGGAATCGTCTTTTTTTGACGATCTGCACTCTCTCACGCAACTGCATCACCTCTCAGGTGAGCTCGACATGGTTCTTGCTTTTGTCCGTCTGGATATTGGCGAGCACCCGGACGAAGATAATTTTCCGCCAAACTTCTGGATAATCAGTGCCGTTGCAGAGCAACTGGGCGCGTTATCTGTGGAGGCTGATTTTACCCGTCCACATCTTGAGAAAATGGTCCGCGCTGTCTGGAAAGCGGCTGAGCAAACGCCTTATGCGTCTGACTTTCGCCGTATCTACAACGATGCGATCAAAAATGCACAGTTTGAAGATCCGGTTGAAGCGCTGATGTTTGGTGCTTAACGGCGGACATTCACTGATTTTATGACCCATACGGGAAAACATCCCGTGAGGGCTGTATTCCCTTATCTGAGGATAGCCCTTATGACTCTTTTTACATTGAATTATGGTGTTGCCCACGTAATGTCTGGTATTGCCAGTTATTTATTTCCGCATTCCCGTGTTTCTCAGCAACTGAAGGCCGTTGCTAATGATGCCCGGATGCTGAAAATCACCGCAGAAGAACTGGAGGTGATACGTTTGGACGAAAAACGGATGTATCAGAGCGGAGATTACAGAGAACTGCCGTTTATTGAGCTTGATTTGTATACAACGGCATTTCGTTTTGGCGCCCTGATTTACTATGGACTCGCAAACCGGTGCCCCCGCATTTTTGCTTCACCGGCTGACAGTCATCGCTGAGCGGCTCGATCCGGAAATCTGGAATGAAGCCTGGCGCTGGGGTTACCGCTGCTGCCTGCAACACGAAAATGAAAAGCATGTAACCGACTGATTTAACGGACTCACAGGTGTCAGTCAGCTACCCTGAAATGGGGCTGCTTCCATTTACTGATCAGGTTTGATAACCATGATTTATGGCATTACCCGCGGACTGTTCTTTGTGGCCGATCACGTCTGTCGCTATTCCCGGAGTTGGGAATGGCTGATGTGGCTGGTTGAGGAAGCCCGGACACTGCGAAATGTTGAGGCTGATTTGAAACTGGCTGAAAGGTATGCCGGTGAGCAAAACCGCCCTCATTCCATTTCGCTGATGAAGTGTACGCTTTATGATGCCGGATTTGCTTACGGCAGATTATTACTGTGGCGTGCGGATGGTCTGATGAGACCCTGGCCGGCATGTCTGCTTCGCCGTTTACCGGATATCGGTCAGCGGATTGATGCAGTGATCTGGCAGAAAGGCTGTGAAGCCGGCTTGGATGAGACCGTCAGTGAATGGATGGCAATGGAGATGGCTGATGAATACCTTGTCGGTATCGAACTGAGCGACTGATTTGCCGGCATTCATTCTTTTTTTACTTACCTACCCGACGGGGAAACTCCCCGTCAGGTGGACGTTTCTCCGTCTTTTTTTACCGGAGAAACACACATGTCTGTTTT
The DNA here is from genome assembly GCF_001808035.1 of Proteus sp. HMSC14B05. Lineage (NCBI taxonomy): Bacteria > Pseudomonadati > Pseudomonadota > Gammaproteobacteria > Enterobacterales > Morganellaceae > Proteus > Proteus sp. HMSC14B05. Next base: position 245,719 of record NZ_KV791983.1, read on the forward strand.
ACTGCCAGAAAACAAACCGTTTTCATTTCTGAGTCTGATCATGCAACGGCTGTACCGTTTTTATGACCGTATACCGTTTGTTTCGTCAGGGATACCCGGTGAATTACCGTGGATAAGTAACCGAACCGGCCGGCGCGCTTACCGTGCGACGGTGGTGAAAGTGAATCCCCGGCAGTTCAGGATCCGCATTACTGTACGTCTGGGCGCGCATTCGAAAGAATACCGCTTTCATTCGTTGATAACCTCGCTGGACAGCAGGACATTTTGTTCCATAAAAGCGGCCTCCCGTGCCGGATTTGCACTGACATACCAGCTGGCACAGGTGCGTTATGCCTGGTGTCGCTGATTTGTTGTACTGATAGCACCATTGACTTTTTGTTATGACCCCGCCCGGCGGATTGATTTCCGTCAGGAGATGAATCCGCCATTTTTTTAATCAGAATGAGGATTTATCACATGGGATATACACATTATTTTACACAAAAACAAAGCGTTGACCCCCTGATGTGGCAGAACTTCCGTGAACATCTGGACAAGCTCTATCACCACTATCTGGCCAATCCCATATCCGCAGAGCAGATTTGCGGCGGATACCCAGATAAACCTATTGTGTTGTGTGATGGCCTGGAGGAAAAACGGCTGAATGATGGCTCATTATTCACCGACGACGGTGAGGCGCTTTGTTTTAACGGTAATGCGGCTGATGACATGAATCATGAGACGTTTATTGTTCAGCGCGAAATCCCCGTAGAGGACTACTGGGATTTCTGCAAGACAGCATACAAACCCTATGACGTGTTTGTAGTCGCGGCATTACTGTTGTTGTACAACCTGTGCCCGGGATATTTTTCGGTCTCTTCTGACGGGGATATCCGGGACTGGCAGCCGGTGCTGGACTATGTCAGTCAGGTATTTCCTTATCTTATCCTGACGTTACCGGAAGGGATAGGTTTACCGGAGGCAGGATAATGGCCAGAGCCTGTACGATACGGGAACTGATAGCGGATTTATCCCGCTGCAATCCGGAGGCATTCGTCTTGTGTGAGATGTGGTTCCCCGATGATGTTACCTATGTTGATGAAACGGCTTGTCCGGCAGAGACACGGGCAACATTAACGCATGTTGCACATCATTTTGATGCGGAGCTGGGGATCAACTGGGACACGCTGGCGTGTGCGTTATCGTGTGTCAGAGATGCTGAGCAGAAGGGACTCGATATTTACTTTTATGCCAGTGAAAAGCGTGGTACAGACAAAAGCCGGATACCCGCCTCACGTTACGCAGAAGCGGACAGCGACGGCGATATTGAAGTCGGGTATTTCCGTAAGGTTAATGCGCTGTTTAAGTGGGTGCATGACCATATCGGGGCTTTTGAGAACTGTGAAAAGGTGCTGGTGACAGAGGCCCATCTGCGGGCTTTACAGCAGGACTTGCAGGCACTGACACCGGAAAACTGTCAGACACGGTTCCCGACCACTGAGGGCTTTTTCTTTGGTTCAACGGCTTATGATGAGGCGTACTGGGCTGATGTGGAAGGCGTCAGACGCTGGCTGTCAGAGATAACGGAGACGTTTGACTTTGACGCAGAGTCACTGTTTTTTGTGGCCTGGTGGTAATCAGGTAAGGTGTTTCCCCGGGAAGCACTGAACACATTTTAATCAGTGTTTCCACTGGAAACGCCGGTTGAAAATTAACCATATTGTTTTTTCACCTGATGGTGTATCTCACCGTCAGGACGGGATACACCTTTTTTATTGAGGGTATTCCGATGAAAAAATCTGACCGTAAACGCCGTCCGGCAGCGGATAAGCCGGTTCGCGATATTTATCAGGAAGTGACTGACCGTATTGTGGCCGCGCTGGAAAAAGGCACCCGTCCGTGGAAACGACCATGGCGGCCGTCGGAAGGGACAGGCACCGGTTTTCCGGTGAACGCCCTGACCGGTCATTCCTACCAGGGGATAAATGTGCTGCTGTTATGGTTGTCGGCGGCGGAGCAGGGCTTTGGTTACGATATCTGGCTGACTTACCGTCAGGCACAGCAACTGGGTGGCCATGTCCGTAAAGGCGAAATGGCGACGAATACTGTGATATTCAAACCGGTGAAGGTGCCGGCAAAAGACCGTCACGGTGAGCTGCTGCGGGATGAACACGGTGAGGTGGTGATGACGGAGGTGCCGATGATAAAGGCGAATCCGTTATTTAACATAGCCCAGTGTGATGACCTGCCGGCGCATTTTTACGAAAACCGGCGACTACCCGGAGAGGAGACAGCAGGGATAACCCTGCCGGCCACGCACCGGGTGCTGGATATCCTGAATGCCAGCGGCGTGAAGGTGACCAGTGCGGCGCAGAACCGGGCGTATTACAGTCCGTCACAGGACCGGATTGTGATGCCGCTGTCGTCACAGTTTGACCGGAATGCCGATTACCAGGCCACCTTACTGCATGAGTTGGTGCACAGTACCGGTCATCCGTCCAGGCTGGCCCGTGAAGGCATCACCTCATCGTCCCTGAAGTTTGGTGACCCGCTGTACAGTTTTGAGGAGCTGGTTGCGGAAATGGGCAGCGCTTTTCTTTGTGCGCAGTTAAGCGTCGAGGGAGAAGTGAACCATGAAAGCTATCTTGACAGCTGGCTGCGGGTACTGAAATCGGACAAAAAAGCGTTGTTCCGGGCCGCCGGGCAGGCCCGCCAGGCCTGTGAGTTTTTACTGAATGTGGCCGCATCCCGACAGGCCGCGTAGGAGACTGCGATGAACAAAATGACCATTATCCGCTTTCAGTTACTGGTACATCAGTTACTGCAAGTGCATTACGGCATTACGCTGAGTGATACCGGATTGTCCGATGATGCTGAGGTGTCCCGGATGATTGAACTCGGGATATCGCCGGTATCGGTGGTCAACCGTCTGGTGGATAAGTACCACCTGGATAAACTGAATGCATCCTGTTATCTGCCGGCATCCCCGTATGTCAGTGACAGCGATGCCTTACTTGCACAGGCTCAGCTGAGCGGTGCCATTAACCCGGATGTCATGCCGGATAATCCTTAACGATTAACGACTGACATCTTTCCCGTGAGGGCTTGTTCCTCACGGGATAAGCCCTCTTTTTTATTCTGAAAAGAGGACATCATCATGCCAAACTGGTGCTCGAACCGACTTGACATCACCTTACACAACGCGGCGGATATGCCGGCTCTTAAACACTGGATATATGCGGATGATGGGATACCCGCCTGGCAGACGGCGATAGCACAAAGTCTGCATTTGTTGCTGGCCGGCTGCGCGGGGATACTGAAACCGGTCAGACCGCTGTCTTTTCCGCCGTTACCGGAACTGACTTCATACGGTGCAACCGGGCCTGTTTCCCCGGGAAACACGGCTTTCACGCACTGGGTTGACCTGCTGATGACTGCACCGGATTTGACACCGTCATGTTGTCAGCAAATCCATCAGTGGTATCAGATGTGGTTATCTGAAGGCGGGGCGTACCATTCCTGGGACTCGCTGACGGCGACGCAGAAAGCGAGACTGTCCCCGTTGTTATCGGGAAGCAGTTTTGACTGGCTTAACCGGTTTACCGGAGAGGATGAGAGCCGGGTGGCGACAGCCTGGGAGGATATTCAGTACCTTCGCAGTACCGGAGAAGCCATACCGATGGATATGCGGACTCTGTTACCGACCAGCCTTGCGGCTGAATTACACGGTTTTAACGGCTGTTTATGGAAAACACCGGAGGTCATCTGGCGGCAGGCGCGCTGGCAGGCGTTTGCCCCCGGTAACAGTACATATCACCTTTATCAGTGCCGTTATGGTGTGAAATGGCCGAACGGCAGTGGTTTTCACTGTATTGATGGCGGGTATGCGACGGAGTTATCCGCAGAGTTTGATACTCCGTGGGGGCCGCCGTCAGCAGCGGTTTTGTGTGCTCTGTCTGCGCGTTTCCGCTGTCAGGTCCGTCATGTCTATGCCGAAGAAGGCTGTGGTTTCTGCGGATACAGCGAGTATGACCATGGCCGGTTAACCGACCATGAATCTGATGAGATTGAGTTCAGTGATGAAGAGAATGAGGACGGTTTCCAGGATGTGACGGGACCGGACTATATTCTTGATTCATTGCCACATTACGGAGGGTGAGGTTTCCGTACTGATTTAACTGACTGAAAACCCGGTAGTGATACCGGGTTTTTTTATTTTTTTCGGAAAACTAATTTCGGCTTTTGTTTTATTCCCGCATTGTTATCGTGATGCCGTCATTGAATGAGATGGGGGAGAGTGTGATGAGATGTGAATTTGGGCAGGGTGTGAGGGAGTGGGCTCAGGATTTTTGGAATGAAATTCTGTTTCCTTTTTTTGTCACAGCCGGACTTTTGTTGCCACTGATTCTGGTTGTGGGCGTTTTCCTGGTCTGGGATGAACAGCGCCAGGCTGAGTGGGGGCGTTATTACCTGACGGAATGTCAGTTGGTGGAAAGAAACAGAAATGCGGGCTTCTGGTCAGGTCGGGAAAATATTCTGCAATGCGGAATGACCCGGGAGCATGTGAATGCGGACGCGTATGAAAAGGCCATCCGTGCCTGGCAGCAGAAACAGACAGAGACAGAATAATAAAACATTATTCATGTAATCTTCTGTTTTGTTGCCGGAATTATTTTTGTGGATGAGTTAACGTAATGAAAATAAGGTGCATTTATTATTTATTCTTATCCTGATATTAAAATAATTTATGTTTTATTTAATGTTGCGTTGTTGTTTTTACCGAATTAAAGAGGCAGTAACACCGATGTTACCGTGGTTTCGTAAATCGCTTTCCCGGAAAGCGGAAGAGAAAACATTGCGTGTTTCCCCGGGAAACACGCAGGAAAGGCCATTATTTATCCGTGACAGTGACGGCTTTTATTTACCGCAGGCAGCTGACGTATTGCTGACCACACCGCAGCGGCAAAACTGGTTACAGCAAATCAGCCGGGTGGTAGCGTTACCGGATAACCAGTACCGGGCACTTTGCCTGTCTCCTTTGCAGACGCTGGCAGAACGACTTCAGTGTGTGCCGGCATCAAAAACCGGGAAATATGCCGGCGAAGGGGGATTGCTGGATTTAACGCTGAATACGACAGCCTGGTGTATGCGGATGTCCCAGAAAGAGATGCTGCCCCGCGGGCTTCCGTCGGAAGAGCAGAGCCGTCAGTTCAGCGCCTGGAATGTGTGTGTTTTTTATACCGGACTGTTTTACTGGTTACCGTTAACGGCACAGTTTGAGGGACAACTGAACAGCCTGTCGGCGTGGCAGCCGGGGATGAGTGCGCCCACCGTACCGTATCGTTTTCGCTTTCATGAGCCGGTGCCGGATATGACGCATTTTCGCCGGACGACGGGGGCCATGATGGCTTTCCGGCTATTACCGGAGAAGGTAATCCACTGGTTGTCGGGTACACCAAAGGCGCTTCAGGCGTTGTCTGACGTGGTGACCGAGCCGGTAAACGGTGATAATGATTTACAGCGTGTGCTGAATGAGGCTCTGGCTGCGTTCCCCGCCGGTGCATTGCCGGCATTTTCTTCCGTTGTTTCTATGTCAGCGCCTGATGCTTCGTCTTCAGTGCTATCAGGGCAGCCGGAGAATGATATCGCGTCATTGGCGCCTGCTGAATTGGCGCAAAAGCCACAACCTGAAACTCCGTCTGTAACATCTGTATTGCCTCCGGAGTCTGTTACTTCAGAAAAAACAGAGAACGGAATTCACTGCGATATACCGCTAATGGTAGTTGCAGAAGCAGAAGGTGCGGTTGTCCATGGGGCACTTGATTCTGCTGATGAAAAAACTGTCTCAGATATGTCTCCTCCGTTATCTGAGGATATGAAATATGCACTTGAATTATCAGGTTTAATGCCGGAAATCTTATCTGATACTCAGACGGGCAATCGTGATGAGAAGGATGAACAGCGCGAAAACTGTCTGAGTATAAAAAATGAAGGAGAGGCTTTCTGGGCGTGGTTTAAGTCCGGATTATTGGGCGGAAAACTGGCAATAAATACGCCGGATGCGAAGGTTCACTGTGTCATGGAGTATTTGTTTTGCCAGAGTCCGGCTGTTTTTTATCAGTACATACAGGAGGCGGGTAAAAATCCGGATGATATCGGCCATATTATTTCTTCTTTTGAATCCCTTAAATTGCACCGGATTATTCGTCATGATACCCGACAAACAGGGCATTTCAGGGCTCGAATTTATGGTGAAAAACTGAATCCGCTGAGTGATAACAAAACATTAATTACGTTATCCCATAAAAAAATCAATGGTTACATGATTAAAGGACGTCAGATTTTTGGCATGAATATGCCGGAGGAATCATTGTTTATTCGTATTGTCGGAAGTTAAAAGCAGGAGGTGTTTATGAAAGATAATCACAGTTCTGATGAACATCAGCAGAAAGTGGATGTATGGGAGCAAATGCTGAGTAATTACTTTTACAATAAAGTATTACGGCCGGATACGGAGAAAACATACCGTAAGATGGTACGTCTTTTTCTGCGTTATTGCGGAGTTTGTGAAAATGCGTTACCGCTACCGGATGAAGTGACACATGAGCATGTGCTGAGATGGCGAAGAAATGAGCTGAATATTCAGAAAGTCCGGGAACGGACATGGAACACAAAAACCAGGCATATGCAGTCTCTGTATAATTATTGGATCAAAAAAGGGATTGTTTCACTTAAAGAAAACCCGTTCTCAGAAACACAAATTGAACCGGGTGAAAAACAGAAAAAAGTCTATACACAATCACAACTGAGAACGATTTATCGTATTCTGGAACAATTTCAGCAACAGGAAAATATGCTGCCACCTGATCAGGCTCACTTTCAGGCATGTGCGGTTTATCCCACTCGATTCTGGTTTGCTGTGCTGGAAACGCTGAGGCTGACGGCTATTCGTTTTAACCAGCTGATTAACCTGCATATTGGCGATCTGGATTTTGAGGAGTGTACGATCACATTGCGCAGTGAAAGCAGTAAAAATCACCGGGAATATCAGATTGCTTTTGTTCAGCCACTACGTTGTTTACTGGCGCCCTTGGTTGAGGAAATGCGTTGTCACGGGGCGGATAAAAACGATATTTTGTTTGATGTTCATCGTCTTTATCATAAACGACTATCCCGCTCTGAAACTCCACTCAGTCAGACGATACGTTCTTTTTTCCGTCGTTTATCAAAGGAATGTGGATTTCATGTCAGTCCCCATCGTTTCAGACATACACTGGCGACGACATTAATGAAACATCCTGAACGTAATATGCAATTGACGAAACAGATGTTAGGACACCGTAGTCTCTCTTCAACTATGGAATATATTGCTCTGGATGCATACAGTACAGTCAGGATCTTGGAGAATGAGTTAGGTGAGTTTTTAACAATGGGATTAGGTGGTGAACTTACAAGGCTAGCATCAAAAAGACAGAGGATGTGATATAAATAAAAAATATTTACACAAAGTTGACTATTTTATCAACTTTGTGTATAAGCTGGATTTGATTGAGAAGGGTGTTCTAGGAAAACACCCTTACTTGATAAATCATTGTCAACCACGTGAGAAGTCATGAGCGTGATTACAACTGAAATTCAAGTTTTAACCGAGCGTTGGAGATCTCACTTCCAGCGACCGTGCTAGGGAAACGGTTACACCATTTCCGAAAGGAAAGATGGTGCCCGGACTCGGAATCGAACCAAGGACACGGGGATTTTCAATCCCCTGCTCTACCGACTGAGCTATCCGGGCAACGAGGCGCATTAAACCGTATTCAGCGTGATGCGTCAACGTCTTTTTAATAAAAAATGCAAAAATAAGTTTGTTTGCTCTCTTTTTATTCTATTTGAGTCTGATTTTTCAGCACAAGCGATTTTCTAATAAAAAATGCTTAAATAACAATCAGTAAAGATAGTCCATTTTTATCTTTTAAAGAGATATTTTTCCTTTGCTTATCACTTAACCGCTTTTCTCTTCCTCTCATCGAGAGTAATGGAATAAGAGAATTAAATGAGCAATTACTCTAATTGCAATGTTGATATGCAATCAGCTTAGCGCACCATTTTTACGACATTGGGCGATTTTAAGAATATCTTGAGCTAATAGTTTTGCTGTAGTGATATCGTCAGCGTGACGATTGACCATTAAGCGACTTAAACAGCCTTCTAAGATGAGCTCCATTTGTTTAGCGACTAACTCACTATCTTCAAGATCAAGCTTGCGTAGTAGCGTTCTAGAGTATTCAAATGAGCTTTGCTTTTGGCGCTGGCTTAACTGATGGATTTGTGAATGCTCATCAGGATAAGCACTACAAGCAGCAACAAACAAACAGCCTGGGAAACGATTTTTTTCTAAGCGCATAGCCAGCTGATCGTAACGTGCTAGTAATTTTTGCTCTGTGGTCAGCGTATCATCTAACATCACTTGGCGTTGCCAAATATCAATTTGCTGTCCATGATGGCGCAGACAATCAAAAATTAACGCGTCTTTATCAGGCCAAAAAGGTTGGAGTTCAGATTCAGTAATATCAAATCCCTGCAATAACTCAGGCAACGTAGCGGCAAGCCCATGTTGCTCTAATTGGATAAGTACGTGGTCTAATAATGCTTCACGTTGCACGGAAATCTCCTTAAATCATAGTGTCGCAAGAGCACCATAATTAACAGATTTTAATCAGAAATGAAAGTAACAGCCGCGAGTGGGGTAGTGTCAAAATGAAATCCCCTCATCCATTTGGGTGAGGGGACTTATTTTTATATCTAGTTAAAAAGTAAAGCTTTTTGCAATGTCTTTTTAAATATTGGTTTTAAACTACAAAATCATACCGCCGAAGAGGAAACCAAATCCGACCGCTAATATCACACCGATAGTACCAGGAATAAAGAATGGATGGTTAAAGACTAATTTACCAATACGAGTTGTACCCGTATCATCCATTTGAACAGCAGCAACCAGTGTTGGGTAAGTTGGTAGAATAAATAGACCAGAAACTGCTGAGAATGATGCAATCGCTGTTAATGGAGAAACACCTAAAGCTAAAGCCATTGGCATTAACGCTTTTGCTGTTGCCGCTTGTGAATATAATAAGGCAGAGCAGAAGAAGAAAATAACCGCTAATAACCAAGGATGACCTGTGATTAAATCACCGGCAGTCAGTTTGATCCAATCGATATTACTTGAAACGAAAGTATCACCTAACCAAGCAACACCCAGAATACAAATACACGCACTCATACCTGCTTTAAATGTACTTGAGTTTAAGATGTTATCTGTTTTAACTTTACAGAAAACAGTAATAAGTGTTGCCACACTCAGCATAATGATAAGGATAGCGTTAGTGGTGTTCATTAACGGCTCTTTTACAATGCCTAAACTTGGGCTATTGATAATGGCATAAGTGACCACACAAATAACACCAAGTAAGAATAGCATTACAGAAGATTTAGCACCCGGTAATGTTTCTCTACGCTCTTTACTATTACGTAATTCAACTAGACCTTGCTCTAAACGTTGACGATAAATCGCATCATCAGACAGTTTTGAGTTAAATACCCAAGAGATGATGAATGACATCAGAATAATAGCAAGGAAGGTCGCTGGTAATAAAATAGATAACAGAGTGATATAACTTACTGTATTACCTTCACCGACCATTGCAGGGTTTTCCATGACTGATGCCATATAAACAACCGCAGCAGAAATAGGTGATGCTGTAATACCAATTTGCGCAGCAACCACACCTGTTGATAATGGGCGACAAGGTTTGATGCCTTGCTCTTTAGCAACTTCAGCAATAACGGGTAATGTAGCTAAAGAGATATTACCTGTACCTGCAAAGAGAGTTAATAAATAAGTCACAATTGGCGCAAGTATTGTGATGTATTTAGGATTACGTCTTAATAGTTTTTCTGTTTGATCAACTAAATAATCTAAACCACCAGCAACCTGCATCGCAGAGATTGCGGCAATAACAGCCATAATGATGGAGATCACATCAAAAGGGATAGTACCTGGTTTAACACCGATAGCGGCTAATACTAACACCCCTAAACCACCGGCAAACCCGATACCAATTCCTCCTAGTCTCGCACCGAGGAAAATGGCCAGCAGAACGATAATCAATTCTACGGCTAACATAGCGTTTACTCCTTGAGATAATTAAAAAAATGAGAAAGATAAGTTAAATTTTTGTTTTTACAATCAAGTAAAAAGGCACGTCTCTTAAAGAGTCCGTGCCTTGTATTTTTAAGAGCTCATTCTTATGTTTAACATGATTATGTTATGAAACATAAATATTAATCATCGAAGCGTTTTGCTTTGTAAGCCGGGTGTTTTAGGTTCTCAACAGAGAAGATATCATCCAGTTGTTCTTCAGTTAATAAGCCACGTTCTAATACCACTTCACGTACGCTCTTACCTGTTTCTGCACAAATTTTACCAACGATGTCGCCGTTGTGGTGACCGATGAATGGGTTTAGATAAGTTACGATACCGATTGAGCTAAATACGAAGTGTTCACAGATTTCTTTATTAGCAGTGATACCATCAACACATTTTTCAACTAAGTTACGGCAAGCGTTGCTTAATAGAGAAATTGATTCAAACATTGCTTGACCAATAGCCGGTTCCATTACGTTTAATTGTAATTGACCTGCTTCAGCTGCCATGGTGACGCAAGTATCATTACCGATAACTTTAAAGCAAGCTTGGTTCACAACTTCTGGGATAACTGGGTTTACTTTAGCTGGCATGATTGAAGAACCTGCTTGTAATTCTGGCAGGTTAATTTCTTTCAGGCCGGCACGAGGACCAGAAGAAAGTAAACGTAAGTCATTACAGATTTTAGACATTTTCACTGCTAGACGTTTTAATGCAGCGTGAACCATCACGTAAGCACCACAGTCAGAGGTTGCTTCGATTAAGTCTTCAGCTGGAACGCAAGGTAAACCAGTTACTTCTGCTAATTTTTCAACAGCTAATTTTTGGTAGCCAGGTGCAGTATTTAAACCAGTACCGATAGCAGTTGCACCTAAGTTCATTTCTAACAGTAATTCAGCAGTACGTTTTAGGTTTTTGATTTCTTCTTTCATTAATACTGAGAAAGCGTGGAATTCTTGGCCTAAAGTCATTGGTACAGCATCTTGTAATTGAGTACGACCCATTTTCAGGATGTCTTCAAATTCAGTTGCTTTTCTATCAAAACCTGCTTTCAGTAGCTCAATAGACTCAGTTAATTTAATAACAGAGTTATAAACTGCGATACGGAAACCACAAGGATAAGCGTCGTTTGTTGATTGGCTCTTATTCACGTGATCGTTAGGGTTCAGATATTGATATTCACCTTTTTGATGACCCATTAATTCCAAACCGATGTTTGCGATAACTTCGTTAGTATTCATGTTTAATGAAGTACCAGCACCACCTTGGAATACATCAACTGGGAATTGATCCATGTGTTTGCCTGTTTCTAAAACAACATCACAGGCTTTGATAATCGTATCAGCGATTTCGCGAGGAATAGTGTGAAGCTCTTTGTTTGCTAATGCAGCGGCTTTTTTCACCATGACCATACCGCGGATGAATTCTGGAACATCATTGATTGTACGATCACTGATGTAGAAGTTTTCAATTGCACGTAAAGTGTGGACGCCGTAGTAAGCATCAGCAGGAACTTCTCTTTTACCTAACAGGTCTTCTTCGATACGAGTTTTATTTGACATGAGAACCTTCTTATTAAAATTTTAACTGTCTAGTTATGCGCTTGTTAATAAAATATATCGTTAACGGTTAATAATGTAATATAACTTACCGTTTTGCTTGGTACTGACACGATCATATTCGGGTTGTAAGCAAATACCTTTAAGCTGGATCACTTTATAAGTAAATAACGCTGAATTATTTTCTTTTTGTGATCTATCTCATGGATTTTACAGTTCTACTTCTCTTTTTATGCTCCCTTGAAAAGGAGGATTAGGCTCCCCATTATTATGTAGATAAACTAAGAAAAAGCGAGTGTATAAGCTGTTAGCTTAGAGGTGGTTCACACTCCTTTCTATTAATAATATGAATCTTTTTTATAAAAGGAGAACCAAGTGCGTTGGCTCCCATTAATTGTTATCTGCCTTCTTATTTATATAGAAGCTGTGATTTTTGTGCATGTTGCCTCTTCAATTGGCGTTCTTACAACCCTATTCCTAGTGGTACTGACTTCTTGTGTCGGGATCTCTTTGGTCAAAAATCAAGGTGTGAAAAATATTGCTTCAATGCAACAAAAATTAGCCATGGGAGAAGTGCCTGCGGCTGAAATGGTGAAAAGCGTTTCGTTGGTGTTGGCAGGGATTTTGTTATTGATCCCTGGCTTCTTTACTGATTTCCTCGGCTTACTTTTATTGTTACCCCCATTACAAGCGCTATTGGTAACAAAACTGATTACGCGTATCAAAATTTATACCCCCGGACAGGGTGGAAATGGCTTTTCTTCCCATCAAGGTGGGAGTACTTTTGAAGGTGAATATCAACGTAAAGAAGATTCACCTAGTAAGCAACTGAATAATAAGGATGAACATCAGGATAATGACCATTTTTCTGATAAAAAATAATTAACTATAAGCATAATCATCTAAAAAGGGGATTTTTTGAAAAAAAACACTTTTCTCCCCCTTGAAGTTTTATTGGATGCCCCCACTTGTATCGTCATGGTACTGGTTCATCTTAGGCACTGGTATCAACCTTAATCCTGATATGGACTTTTTTATAGGAGATCTATTAATGAAGATTCGTCCATTACATGACCGTGTTATTGTTAAACGTAAAGAAGTCGAAGCTAAATCAGCAGGTGGTATCGTACTGACTGGCTCTGCAGCGGGTAAATCAACTCGTGGCGAAATCTTAGCAGTTGGTAACGGCCGTATTATGGAAAACGGTGAAGTCAAACCACTCGATGTTAAAGTTGGCGATATCGTAATTTTTAACGATGGTTATGGTGTTAAATCAGAAAAAATTGATAACGAAGACGTGCTTATCATGTCTGAAAGCGACATTTTAGCAATTGTAGAAGCATAATTTTTCTCTTTTAAGATCTTCTTAAACTGAACGAATTCAAAGGAAATATACGATGGCAGCTAAAGACGTCAAATTCGGTATAGACGCTCGTAATAAAATGTTACGTGGTGTTAATGTTCTTGCAGATGCAGTTAAAGTAACTTTAGGCCCTAAAGGTCGTAACGTTGTTTTAGATAAATCTTTCGGTGCACCTGTTATCACTAAAGACGGTGTTTCTGTTGCCCGTGAAATCGAATTAGAAGATAAATTCGAGAATATGGGTGCTCAGATGGTGAAAGAAGTTGCTTCTAAAGCTAATGATGCGGCAGGTGACGGTACTACAACTGCAACAGTGTTAGCACAAGCAATTATCGCCGAAGGCTTAAAAGCAGTTGCCGCTGGCATGAACCCTATGGATCTGAAACGCGGTATCGATAAAGCCGTTGTGGGCGCAGTAGAAGAACTGAAAAAACTGTCTGTTCCATGTTCAGATACTAAAGCTATTGCTCAAGTAGGTACTATTTCTGCTAACTCTGATGAAACCGTTGGTACTCTGATTGCTCAAGCAATGGAAAAAGTGGGTAAAGAAGGTGTCATCACTGTAGAAGAAGGTACTGGCTTAGAAGATGAGCTGGATGTTGTTGAAGGTATGCAGTTTGACCGCGGTTACCTGTCTCCTTACTTCATCAACAAACCAGAAACAGGTACAGCTGAGTTAGAAAATCCATTCATCCTATTAGTTGATAAAAAAGTCTCTAATATCCGTGAATTACTTCCTGTTTTAGAAGGTGTTGCTAAAGCAAACAAACCTCTGCTGATCATTGCAGAAGATGTTGAAGGTGAAGCACTGGCAACATTAGTCGTCAACAACATGCGTGGTATCGTGAAAGTTGCTGCGGTTAAAGCACCAGGTTTTGGTGATCGCCGTAAAGCAATGTTACAAGATATCGCTATTCTAACTAATGGTACTGTGATTTCTGAAGAAATCGGTATGGAGTTAGAAAAAGCAACGCTGGAAGATTTAGGCCAAGCGAAACGTGTTGTTATCAACAAAGATACGACAACCATCATCGATGGTCTGGGTGAACAAGAGGCTATCAGTGGCCGTGTTGCTCAAATTCGTCAACAAATCGAAGATGCAACTTCAGATTACGATCGTGAAAAACTGCAAGAGCGTGTGGCTAAATTAGCTGGCGGTGTTGCGGTAATTAAAGTCGGTGCGGCAACTGAAGTTGAAATGAAAGAAAAACGTGCTCGTGTTGATGATGCTCTGCATGCAACTCGCGCAGCAGTTGAAGAAGGCGTTGTTGCTGGTGGTGGTACTGCACTTGTTCGCGTTGCTAATGCGCTGCGTGAAATGACAGGTGATAACGAAGAACAAACAGTTGGTATCCGTGTTGCACTACGTGCAATGGAAGCGCCAATGCGTCAAATCGTTGCTAACGCAGGTGAAGAGCCTTCTGTGGTAGTTAACGATGTGAAAGCAGGCCAAGGTAACTACGGTTATAACGCTGCAACAGAAGCTTATGGCGATATGATTGAAATGGGTATCTTAGATCCAACTAAAGTGACTCGTTCTGCTCTGCAATTCGCAGCTTCTATCGCAGGTCTGATGATCACCACTGAAGCTATGGTGACAGATTTACCTAAAGACGAAAAAATGGATTTAGGTGCTGCTGGTGGAATGGGCGGCATGGGTGGAATGGGCGGCATGATGTAATTCATCTGCTAGCTGTTTTACACCAAAAACCCGAGCTTAGGCTCGGGTTTTTTTACATAATAAGTCGTTCTGGCTGTTTATATCATTTTTATCCAAAGCACCGTAAAACCCCGTCCTTCA